>JAEZNC010000266.1 GCA_023441905.1 Bacillota bacterium
CGTATACGATCATAAAGCTGTGGTTTTAGCCTGATTTAATGCAATATGAGCCATAATTTCAAACCCCACTTGCGTTCATATATATTTTGTGTTAAGTATAAACTAAGTGTTGATGTGTAATTAAATAAAGAATCGAGAATCACATGTCAAAGTCGATTGGTTGTACCGATGCCCGGGAGCATATGGAATGCAACGCTAAAAGGCCCAAAATCGCGGTGTTTCTCAATGGCATCAGCGATTATTACCAGCATACGATCTGTGACGGCATTGTCACGCAGGCCGAAGAACTCGGATATTCCGTGCTTTTTTTCGCTTCGAGAGTCAGATATTTTGTCAACGAAAACAATGAAGGCGAGCTGAAGCTATTTACCTTGCCCGACATGCACAGCTTCGACGGGATCATCGTGGCCACCAATACCATCACGTCGGCCGAAACCGTGGAATACATTAGAAAAGCGCTGCCTTCAGAGGGTATACCGGTCGTCAACATCGGCCCCTCCATTGACGGCTCCTTCAGTGTGGACTCCGTGGATAACGGCTGCATGGAAACATTGATACGGCACTTTATCGCCGACCATCGGTTTACCTCTATCAATTTCATATCCGGGCCTTTGAGTAACCCGGATGCGAAAGACCGGCTCAGCACATACAAAACAGTGCTCGCGGAATACGGCATAGAATACGACGACAGCCGTGTCTTTATAGGAGATTTCAGCAGGGAAAGTGCCCACGAAGCCATTGCCCGTTTTTTGCAGGACGGCAAAGAACTGCCTCAGGCCATCGTGTGTGCCAATGACAATATGGCGCTTGGTGCCTATACCGAACTCATCCGGCGTGGTCTGCGCGTCCCCGAGGACATTGCCTTATCAGGATACGACTGTATTCTCGAGGCAGAGCGCCATGTGCCGCGTATTACCACAGCCAAACAACCGCTTTTTGAAATGGGCAGGCGCGCCGTTCACGTTATCAACGACGTGAATGCGGGTATTCCTGTAGAAAAAGAATACAGGTATAACGCGCAGATTGTCATCGCAGGCTCATGCGGCTGCAAAGATGCCGCGTCAATGGCTGAAAGGCAATTCGTGAAGGAGCTTGTACTCAAAGCAGACGATCAGCGCATTTATGATAATATCAGCACATCCATGATGGAACTGCTGACAGGCACTTACACCATGCAGAGCATTGTCAGTCAGCTCGCAGATCTCGCGCGTGTGCTGGACTTCCGGCATTTGTATTTCTGTGTCAATGAAGACAGCCTGCTTAACCATGCGAATCTTTCGGACGGTTACCCGCGCGAGATGACGCTGATGTTGGGCATCGTCGATGGTGCCGTGTATACGCGACTGAAGTTTAAGACAAAGGATATTCTGCCCGATCTGAATCAGAGTGCGACAGCACTTGTTTTTGCACCGCTGTATTTTAAGAAGAATTCATTTGGGTATATTGCGTTTGATTTTAACAATTCCAGCAGTTTTGTTCACGGTATTTGGGTGAAAAATGTACGTCTCGCACTCGAAAACCTGCGCACTCAGGATGCACTCAAACAATATTCCGATGCGCTCGAAGAAATCAGCCTGCACGATCCTCTGACCGGCGTACTGAACCGCCGGGGCCTCGAAAAACGCGCAAAAGCGCTGATGAGTGCCGGCGAGCAGGGCATGCCGTTTGTCATCTTCGTGGATCTTGACGGTTTGAAACGCATCAACGATACCTATGGCCATGCCGCGGGCGACGAGGCCATACAGGTCGTCGCGGACATATTGCGGCACTGTTCCCGGCCTGATGATATTATTGCGCGCATGGGCGGCGATGAATTCGTCTGCGTCGGTCTGGTGCCTGACGAAACAACGCTGTTTTCCATTTTGTTTTCCATGCAATCCTACGGCACGCTGCACAATGAGCACTCCGCCAAACCGTACGCGGTGAATGCCAGCTACGGCTGGTACATGCAGCAGTGGGAAGAGAATCTCTCTCTGATGCAGATGATCGATAAAGCGGACAGCCATTTGTATGAGCAAAAACGCATGCGAAGTCAGCGGTAACATCTCAAGTTCAGGCAGTATATTCATCATGGCTATCGAAAGCAACCCTTTTTATCATTACCACTCCGCAATGAGACGAACCAGGATCTGAACAGATTCTTATCCACCGCGCAGCCGACATGCTTGGATTGACCAAACGGGGGGGCCTTGGCCTCAAGGCTGTTCTAAAATCAACACACCGTAAAATAAAAAAACCAGCACCGCTGGCTTTTTTATATAATGATTTAAACAGACGGCGGTATTTCAAGAAATACGGCATCCTTGTTATTCTCCTCGGCTCTTCGCAGCGTCCACTCATCCTTATAGAGAATCACAGGCCGCTTATGCTGATCCTCCACAACTTTGGCGTTGTCCAAAAACCCGAGCATATCGCGCGTGATATGCTTTGCCAGCACCCATCTCGCAAGCGTGTACGGGAGCCGTTCTATGATGATATCCACACCGTATTCATATTTCATCCTGTATGTTAATACTTCGAGCTGCAGCACGCCCACAACGCCGACCGTCAGCGTCTCCACCCCCAGATTGGGCTGCTTAAACACCTGAATGGCGCCTTCCTCGGATATCTGATTGATCCCCTGCAAAAACTGCTTTCTTCTCATGGCATCGGGGGTGCGCACATGGGCAAAATGCTCCGCCGGAAACATAGGAATCCCTTCAAATTTAAAGGACTCTTTGCTTTCACACAGCGTGTCGCCGATGTTGAGAAGGCCGGTATCGACCACACCGATGATATCTCCCGCAAAGGCTTCCTCTACCGTTGTCCTTTCCTGCGCGAAAAACTGCTGCGGCTGCGTCAGCCTCAGCGCTTTGCCGGTTCTCTCGTGAGTCACCTCCATGCCGATCTCAAAGCGTCCGGAACAAATCCTGATAAACGCGATTCTGTTGCGATGAGCCGGATCCATATTGGCTTGAATTTTGAACACAAAGCCCGAAAACTGTTCACTCTCCGGGTCAATAACACCTTTTGTGCTGCCCTTGCCGGCGGGTGAGGGCGCTATGCCCACAAATTCATTGAGGAATTGCTGTACACCGAAATTCGTCATGGCGCTGCCGAAAAACATCGGCGTCAGTTGGCCGGTCTTCACTTTTTCAATATCGAACTCATCCCCCGCTATGTCCAACAGAGCGATATCGTCACACAGTTTTTTATGAAGCCTGTCCCCCAGCATATCGCGAAAAGCGCTGTCATCAATCGATGCGCTTTGAGACCGGACAATTTCCTGACCGTGTCCCTCCGCTTCAAAAAGTTCTATACGCGATTCCTTGCGATTGAATACGCCTTTGAACAAACCGTCTTCGCCGATCGGCCAATTCATGGGGCAGGACCGTATACCGAGTGTCGTTTCTATCTCGTCCATCAGTTCAAACGGGTTTTTACAGAACCTGTCCAGCTTGTTGACAAAGGTAAATATGGGGATGCCGCGCATTCTGCAGACATGAAAAAGCTTCTTCGTTTGAGCCTCGACACCTTTTGCTCCGTCAATAAGCATCACGGCACAATCCGCCGCCGCCAGCGTTCTGTAGGTATCTTCGCTGAAATCCTGATGTCCCGGCGTGTCCAGAATATTGATGCGGTATCCGTTATAATCAAAATACATCACGCTTGACGTGACGGAAATACCTCTTTGCTTTTCAATCTCCATCCAATCGGATATGGCGTGCTTTGCGGCCTTGCGGCCTTTCACGGCGCCAGCCAGCCGGATAGCGCCCCCGTAAAGCAGCAGCTTTTCGGTCAGTGTTGTCTTGCCCGCATCCGGATGCGATATGATGGCAAAGGTTCTTCGGCGAGAAACCTCATTCACAATGTCATTATTGGTACCGATATGTCATTCTCCCTTCCGTGATGCAAAGGCTGTCTTTTACACACGTCTTCATTTTTTACAAAAAAACAGAAGCTTATCATTGAAGCTTCCCACCCAAAAAGCCAAAATATTCTTTAAAATACGGCACCGGGTGCCCAACCGCCATTGATATATTCGAACATGGGTATTATACAAGATGAGCGGGACTGCGTCAAACAGGGAGTGTGCTATACAGGCTAAAAATGCGCCCGGCTCATCTCCGGTCAAGAGCCGGCACATGTGGTTTATTCTATTTGTTCTGAAATAAAAAGAAAGTCAATTAACTCATCGTTATAATGCTGATAAGAATCACCTCATAATCAAATAGTTTGATGTTCAAATTAAACTCATTATGCGCTCTGCTTTTTGCGTGTCAAAATATTTTTGACTTCAAAGTATTTGGCGTTACACGCAGCGTAAGGCCAACCCGCCGCACAGCAGGCAATATCCGCACAACAGAAGCAATTAGCTAACTATTCATGCAATAAATTTGATCTCATCTCATAAAAAGCATGGTCTTTTCAACCAGATTTAATTATAATAATAGCGTAATATTAAACTCTTGTATCCGGCCAAATGTTTCTGTACCCGAGTGTATAAACGGGCTGATTCGTCAGCGCAGCAATGATCCTGTTTAATTAGTCAATATCTTTGATCCTGTTTCTAAATAAGATACATTTATCAATGTCAGTCTTCGATAAAGCCAGAGCCGTTTCAGTCCACTATCTGGAGGCACCAGATGACTTACCCAAGGATGGCCCTTGAGGTGGAAATTGCGGGTGAGAGTGACCGATTCAAGACATTCCTCTCCCCCAGTCAACAGTCCCAATCAACCCCTATAGGGTTATTGACGAAGATGGACTCGGCAAGAGGTTTTAGCAATTTGACATGAATCGACACTTTAATTCATTCACAATCTTATGAATACGGTGGAGGATGCCATGAAAGAGACAAAAGGAATCGGCAATTTAAGGCTTTGGGGGCTCGTCTGGGGCCTCGGGCTTGCGGGCCAGCTATGCTGGAACATCGAAAACCAGTGGTTCAACACATTTATCTACGCAAAAATCGCCAAAGACTCGAACATCGTCACGCTGATGGTCATTACAAGCGCACTCGTCACAACTTTTGCCACGTTCTTCTTCGGGACATTGTCGGACCGCAGAGGGACAAGGCGAAAATTCATCTCAATCGGCTATATCGTCTGGGGTCTGTTTACCATCGCTTTTGGCTTAACCGAGTTTATCAGCACCGGTGCCGTGGGTACCGTCAGCAAAACGAGCCTGCTCGCAGCCGTGCTCGTGATTCTCGCAGACGACATCATGAGCTTCTTTGGGTCTATGGGCAACGATTCGGGCTATAACGCCTGGACAAACGACATGACAACGGATAAGAACCGAGGACAGATCGGCGGGGCGCTGGCCACACAGCCTGTGATTGGCACCATCGTGGGCACCGTTGTGGGCGGTATGCTGATCGGCAGCGACGACAACTATCAGCGTCTGTTCTGGGTGATGGGTGCTTTCGTAATCGCAATGGGCGTGCTGTCGCTGCTGCTGCTCAAAGATGCCCCCGGCCTCAAGCCATACAAGGACGGGTCGTTCTGGCACCAGTTCGGCAAGGTTTTTAATTTCAAAAGCTTCTTCTCCCATAAGGAGCTTGTGCTCGTCTGCGCCGCCACAGCGCTGTTTTTTATCGCGTTTAACGTCTACTTCGTTCAAATGGGCAACTGGATGATCTATTATATGGGCTTTTCTGCCGATACCATGGGGCTTATTCAAGGGCTTGGCCTGATTGCGGCCATGCTGCTTGCGATTCCGGCGGCCCGCTTTATCAACCGTAACAAAACACCGTATGTGGCCGCAGCCGCGGTTGTGATCAACATGATCGGCCTTTGGGTGCTTTACGGATTTGTGAAGCCGGGCACGGTGGATACGCAAAGCATATTCTCGGCTGCGAATCTGCCGCTTTTTCTCGCGATATTCATGGCGGGCGCGGGATATATACTCATCATGCAGTCGATGACCATGTGGGTCAAACAGCTGTATCCGGCAGAAAGCCGCGGCCAGTTTGAAGGCATTCGCGTGATGTTTTTCACGCTGATTCCTATGATTATCGGCACAAGCATCGGAAACGCCGTTATAAAAAACGGCGCGGGTACAGTGGTGAATGATTACGGCATCACGGAGAACATTCCCACGGAAGCCATGTATCTCTGGGCGGCTTTGCTCGTTTTGCTGACCTTTGTCCCGCTGTATTTTGCGGGCAGGCACTATGAGAGGCGGGTCCAGCAAAAAGAAAAGATGCCAGAGAGAAAGGAGGTATAAGAATCATGCAGAGAGAAATCACATCCGTACAGACGCTGCTCGATGACAAGGGCACATTGATTCAGCCGGGTTATGCCAAGAGGATGATGTTTGATTATAACCGCGAGCAGATCAGCGCAGGCCCGTTTTCGCTCAAGGAGTGGGATTTTTATCAGATAGTCTCGGGCAACTATGTGCTTCAGCTGACCATCGGCCATGTGTCGTATGTGGCCAGCTTTTCCGTGATGCTGTTCAATGTGCAGACGGGAGAAAAGCGAAGCTTTACACGCATGAAGTCGCTGCCGCTGCGCACCATCGGCATGCCGCGCAATCCCGAGCAGCCCAATGTGCTTGAGGTAAAAGGGAAGGATTATCACATGCGCTTTGACACGAGGGTCAACGAGCGCCGTCTCGTCGTTCAGGCGCAGGATAAAAAGCTCGGCGATATCGATATCGACCTTGTTTTAAATATTGATCCGGAAAACGAAAAGCTCGTGATCGCCACGCCATTCTTTAAGCGAAATCAATTCTACCTGAACTATAAAGAGAGCTACTATGGCGTGAGCGGCCGTGTGACATTTGGCGACATGCGCATGACGCCGGGCTCTGATGCCACTGCGCTGCTGGATTGGGGGCGCGGCGTGTGGCCGTTTGCGCACGAATGGTTCTGGGGGAACGGTGCCGGCTGCGTGAATGGCGGGCACTTTGGCTTTAATATCGGCTGGGGCTTTGGCGATCTTCAATATGCGACAGAAAACATGTTTTTCTGGAACGGCAAAGCTTACAAGCTTGATCGGCTGGACGCCACGCGCGATGCGCATGACTATATGAAACCGTGGCATTTTAAAGACAGTGACGGCCTGTTTGATTTCACCATGACGCCGATTTTTGACCGCTACACGCAAAACAATATGCTTGTGATCAACACGCACTGCCACCAGATATTTGGCCGCTACAACGGGACGGCTGTGCTGCCGGACGGAAAAGTGATAGAGGTGAAAGATTTGATGGCGTTTTGTGAACACGCCGAGAACAGATGGTAAGCCGATGAAAAAGAAAAATGCCCTGCCGCATGATTTGTACACACGCTGGGGAACCGCCGTCGACAAAAACTGCCCGCTCTGCGATTATCCAAGGCCGCAGATGAGGCGAGACAACTGGCTTTGCCTGAACGGCATTTGGCAATACGCCATATGCGATGCGGGCCAGAGCGAACCGGAACGCTTCGACGGGGATATTGTGGTGCCTTTTTCTCCCGAAAGCCTGCTTTCGGGCGTGAAACGGCAGTTGCTGCCCGGGCAGACGCTTTGGTATAAACGCCGTGTGCAGCTGAAAAAAACGCAGGAGCATAGGCTGCTGCTGCATTTCGGTGCGGTGGATCAGCACTGCACCGTATATTGCAACGGATTACTGGTTGGCTCGCATGACGGCGGATATTGGCCGTTCAGCTTCGACATCACGGATCTCGTTAAGGACGGAGAAAACATCATCACGGCAGCGGTGCGGGACGATTCGGATACCGGCGATGAAGCCTACGGAAAGCAGAAGCTGAACCGCGGCGGCATCTGGTATACGGCACAAAGCGGCATATGGCAAACGGTTTGGATGGAACGGGTGCCATGGCAATACATTGAGAATATACGCATCACGCCCGATTGCCCTGAGGCGAAGGTTCATCTCCATATTGATTTTGCTGACGATACACAAATCCCTCCGTACCGCATTGAGATTTTTGGTGACGGCAAGCTTATTTCAGAGGGGAGCTTTCAGGATGCCGCTGCCAACGTGCCTATGAAGGATTTTCGGTACTGGTCCCCGGACGACCCGTATCTTTACACAGTCAGGATCACAGCCGGGCAGGACGCCGTGGAGAGCTATTTTGGCATGCGTGAGTTTACAGTCCAGCGCGGCGATGGCGGACAAACCCGCTTTGCGCTGAACGGCAAACCGATTTTTCAGTCCGGTCTGCTCGATCAGGGGTACTGGAGCGACGGATTGTACACGCCTCCCAGCGACGAGGCGATGATATGGGAAATCAGTCAGCTGAAAAAGCTTGGGTTTAACATGCTGCGCAAGCATATCAAAATTGAGCCGCTGCGCTGGTATTACCATTGTGACAGGCTGGGAATGCTGATCTGGCAGGATTTCGTGAGCGGCGGCGGGCC
>JAEZNC010000002.1 GCA_023441905.1 Bacillota bacterium
CGTGCAGGTAGCCTGCTCATTCTTAAGAAAAACGTATCTTCCGGTGAGGGAAATCATGGAACGAGCCGGATACAGGGATGACGCCCACTTTCTTCGGTCTTTTAAGAAATACGTCGGCTGTCCGCCGTCCGAATACAGAAACCGGTTCGAAAAAGCCTGATATTTTTCCGATTTGCAGTTTTTCTCTTCCGATTCGCAGTTCATTCTCCTTCTTCCGACAATTACAATAAGGAAAAAGGAGGTTTTGTTATGAAACGGTTTTTATCATTTGCGATAACGGTGCTTCTCTTGGCAGCATTGGCTTTAACGGCCGGGTGCACCGCGACACCTGCTGGAGAGCAAACAGAATCAAAAGGGAATGATCAGCCAAGCGCTGCGGCGTCTCAAACGCCCGAAGATTCCGTCGAGACATCCGAAGATGCATCGGCACAGGAGACGCCTGCTGAACAGTCAATGTGGGCCATTGCGCACAACAGCAAGATTGAGCATCCCGCCAATATCGCAGGGTTTTTGAAAGAAGACATCGGTTTTACTGTCGGGTTCAGCGGCGAAGTTCACTATACCAATGACGCGGGGCAGACATGGCCCGAGGGCGAAAACAGCTCGATGTGCCTGTTCTGCCTTGATATTATCGATGAGAACCTCGTGTGGGCAGCCGGAAACGGCTACAATGTGCGCGTGAGCCATGACGGAGGGAAAACATGGGACGCAGCCAGCGATATAAGTTTGGGCGGTATGCCCTCGAATATCGATTTTGTCGATGACACCACGGGCTGGATAGCCACGCAGTCAAGGTTTGCGTCCACGACGGATGGCGCAGCGACATGGACCGAAATGGTGCTGCCTGAGGGGGCCGAGAGCATCGCGGCCATCAGCCTGCGCACGGCGCAGGACGGTTACCTGCTGACCCGGGAAGGGCAACTTTATACCACCGCAGACGGTGGAGCCACATGGAGCGGGCAGGATTTGGGGTTCAAGGACTACGGCATTATTGATATGCAGAAGCAGCCGAAGCTCGGAAAAAGCAATATCGCAGCAGCGGATATCAGCTTTACCGATGAGAAAAATGGCACAATTGTGCTCACCGGTATGTATTCTGAAGGCGGATTCATCGCATGGTGCCTCACAACGGCTGACGGCGGAGCCACATGGGAAGCGGAGCAGATTCCGGATCTGGGCTTCTCGGCCACGAAGGTGTTCCTGACCACGGATGGCCAATACCTGACGATGGCCAGCAACGGCAATGACACCGCGTTATTGAAAAGACAATAGTAGTATTTGGCAGACAACAGAGCCTGCAGCGTAAACACTGCAGGCTTTTTTATTGATAAGAACAACTTATGCTATAGGGCACTGCCTTGCCAGCGGCGTATCCAATCGCGCGACAAAATACCCATTTGAGGCAGAAACGGAGATCGGTATTAAACCATGACTCATAGCTAATGTAAAAGGCCTCACCGAGGGATGCAGCTTCATTCAGGTGCGGTTGAAAGTCCTTATGATTCATGATAAATTATATATGCCTGAAATTGACTTTGAAGGCTATATATGATTTTAAATTCGACGCTGCGCGGTTATTACACGATCTTTCCACGATCTTTGTGGATGGCACTTTTTGTATCACCAACTCGATAGTCGAATATTCCTCGAATGTCAGAATCAGTTGCGTCGAAGGACTTCGCAACCGGGAAACGCGTGTTTCATAAAAAAGGAATAACGGCCGGGTGTGTTGAAATACAGACAAGAACAGATGAGGGAGGAGTAAAACATGAATAGAACGGGTTTTATCGGTTATGGTCATATGGGGAGCGCAATGCTCCGCAGCTTTCTCTCATCAGGGGCGATAGATCCAAAAGAGGTCGTCATCACGACGAGAACACCCGGCAAGCTTTCAGAGCTGTGTGCCAAATACCCGGATATTGAGGTTGTGCAAAGCAGCGATGAGGTTGCGTCACGGTGTAAACGGATATTCCTTTGCGTTGGAACTTTTGATGTCGCCGGTATCATCGGCGAAATGCAAAACCATATCGATGAAATGACACATTTGATCACGATCTCCGGCGGGCTGGAAATCAAAAGCATCGCATCAGTATTCGACGGAAAAATCACGAGGCTGCTGCCGACTCTTATCTGCGAGGTTAATGAAGGCGTCACGCTTGTGTGCCATAATCATAAAGTGAAGGATGCGGATAAGGCGTTCATATCCTCTGTATTTGAAAAGATCGGAAAAGTCAAAATCATCAATGAAGGCCTGTTTGAAATCAGTGGTTTTCTGACCAGCTGCTCGCCAGCCTTTTTTGCCGCTATTCTTCATCAACTCGGCTTATCTGTCACGCATAGCGATGGTTATTCCTATGAAGAAGCCTGCGAAATGCTGCTGAATACCATGCTGGGCACAATGAAGCTTTTGATGCAAACGAACGAGACTTTTGAACAACTAGTTAAAAGAGTGGCCACAAAGGGCGGCGCCACCGAAAAGGGCGTTCAAGTTCTTAAGGAGCGTCTCCCTGCTGTTTTCAATGAAACAATCGAAAAAGCATTGGTTCCTCACGAAGTAAGAAAAGAGAAGACGCGAAAACAATTCTTTGACATGAAGGCCAGTCAGGCTTTTGACTGATTCGCACACCGTTATTATAAAGATTACGGAGCTTCCTTGACCGTCACAAAGCGCTTTTTGTCATCTTTGCAGATCAGCTGCACCACGTCGCGCCCGGTTTTGAGCGCGTTGGGAACGCCGCCGCCCGGCACGAGCCATTGGCCGCACATATAAAACCCCGCAAGGCCCGGCAGCGTTTTGCAAATGCTCTTGTTAAAGTTGGCCGTGGTCGGGAGCCAGCTCATCGTCGCGACCTTCCATGTACCCGTATACCGCACATAGGTGGCGGGGGTTGCGACATCGATCACATTGATGTCTCTCTCGATGCCCGGATAGAGCTTAGATAGCTCGCCTATCACATCTTGGGCGAGCTTGTCCTTTTCCGCTTTGTACCGCTTTTTATCTGCGTACAGCTGCATCCAATAGTCATAATCCGTGAAGAAACGCACAGCAAGCGGCGTTTTGCCCGCAGGTGCCAGTGCTTTATCGCAGGCATAATTTTGAATGATGAGATACGGGACAGAAATGCCCGCCGCCGTGATCGGGGTGCTGAGCCGCCTGTGCGTGAGCTTGGGCTCCCCGCCCATATCACGCGCGACGCCGAAAGAAACCTGCACATACGGAGGGAAGGTCGGGTTCGCTTCATACCACTCCTGAACCGCTTGTGATGTGAACCGCCCGCCCAGCATTCTGTTCAGCGTTGTATAGCCGTCTGCCGCCGATATGACAATATCCGCGCGGTGCTCTGTTCCGTCTGCGAGCCTCAAGACTGCGGCCCTGCCGTTTACTGTGAGAATCTCTTCCACCCGGCTTTTGTAGAAGATTTGCCCGCCGAGCGCTTTGTATCGTTTCTCCATCGCCTGCGCCACCTTGAGCGAGCCGCCTTCGGGGTATCCGGCTGTACCCGCGGCGCACCAGGCC
>JAEZNC010000069.1 GCA_023441905.1 Bacillota bacterium
GAAAACGAGACATTCGCTTGGGGCCGCGGCCTGTGCGCATCCGCATGCTGCGCCTTCTTCGCATTTTTCTCATTCTGTCACCTAATCCAAACACGTTTGATACCCTCCAAGCGAGTTTTATCCTGTGTCATTTTCTATCTATTATAACAAATAGAACGCATTATTCAACCACCGGCCAGTTTTCAGCCTGTTCCGGCTGCTTGTCCTCCCGCAAAAACGCAAGCATCTCTTCGTTAAACCTTTCGGGCTTTTCCTCATGAACGAAGTGAGCGCAGTTGCGAAGACGCACAAACCGCTTGTGCTGCAGCGGCGTTGTGATGGTCCGTATGATTTCTTCCGGATGCACACGATCATCAAGGCCCTGGAATATCAGTATCTGCTTTTTGATTCCCTTGAGCATCGAGCGCACATTTGTGTCATCAAAATGAAGCATGGTGCGCACGAGCGTTTCCCTAGTTTCCTTGTTTAAAAACGGGTCATAATAACCCGCAAGCACCTCATCCGTCAATTGTGTCGCATCAAAATAGCATTCGGCCAAAACGCTGCGCGCGGTGTTCTCGCTTAAAAAATGCTTGAAGTAAAACGCGCCCAGCCGCGTGCTCAACAGCTTGAGCGACAGCGGATAATGGCTGTTCGGGCCGCCCGGCGATATGAGCACCACCTTGCCGACTCTTTTGGGGTGCGCGGCGGTAAAGGCCAGCGCACTGAGCGCCCCCGTGGAAAAACCGGCGATATGCGTCTTTTTCACCCCGATGGCGTCTAAAAACGCTCTGAGCACCAGCGCATATTCCTCCACCGTATAGTAGATATTAAGATGACCGCTGTAGCCAAACCCCGCCATATCCGGCGCAATCACACAAAAGCCGTTTTCCGCAAAGAAATCGATGCTTTGGCGCCAGGTGTAAAGGGACTGCCCCAACCCGTGAACAAGCAAAAGCGGCTCGCCCTCGCCTTTCTCCAGGTAATGCAGCTTTGTTTCAAACCTGAGCGCCTCCTTGCCCATTTCGGTTTCGCTGATAATATCGAAAGAAATGTCCGCACACGCGCCCATATATTCATTGTTTTCGAATAATTTCTCTTTTTTGCGTCTGTATCGTGACAATTCAAACGCCCCCAACCCTATGAATTCGGTTTCATCATACTACGGCAGAGCCGACAATTCAAGTGCACCTGTCATGATGATGAAATATTTGTCATATTATGTTAACATATTTTTGTAAATCGTCTGTGTTTTTCTTTTGAGGTCTTCCGTATTGTTCTGCGCGGGGTATATCACACAGTGTTTATGCAGCTCATCAAGGATCTTCCCGATCAGCGGTGAAGGGCCGATACCAAGAAGTTCCGACACATCGCTCCCGGTGAGGTGCAGATCTTGAATACGCCAGGGCACACGCTGCGCCGACATGCGTTCGAGTTCATTCTGCCAGTGGTCCGCCGACGCAACGGCTTGAAACGGCCTGCCCGACCCGGCCACATCGGCGCGCCGAATCGCTATCAGCATCTCAAACCCTTTTTTCCCGAGCTTCACCGCACGCTGACGGATCGTTTTGGGCTTCGCTTTGGCTTCAAGATCAAACATGTGATTTCGGATCAGCGGCAGCACCGCCGCTTTGGTCTTATTGTCCGCCTTGAGGCCGTTCAGTTCGTCACGCGCCAGCTGTTCGCCGATGATCTCGTGGCCGTGCATGCTGCCGCCGCGCCGAAGGGCCTCCGGTTTGCCGATATCGTGCAGCAGCGCCGCCAGCCGCAGCTCAAAGACGGGCGAGGCCGCTGCGCAGGCATGCAGCCCGTGGCCGAGCACATCATACGCGTGGTACTGCGCCGATTGTTTGACATCGCTGCCCTCACTGAGCCTTGGCAGTATATAACGCAGTGCGTCCGTTTCACGCAGCAGCTGCAGGCCGTTTAAGGGGCTCGCGTCAACCGCCTCGTATTTGGTATCGGCCATCAGAATTTTTTTAAGCTCGATAAACTTGCGCTCGGCGGAGATGTCCTTCAGCAGCGCCGCGTGCCGGTGTGCCGACTCTTTGAGATCAGCCGCCACGCCAAAACCGAGCTCTGCGGCAAAGCGCGCCATGCGCATGATTCGCAGACCGTCATCCCGGATGGTGATGTCGGGGTTTTCCGCCGCCGCGCTGAGGCGTTTGGCTGCCGCATCAGATAATCCGCGGCCCGTTGGGTCGATGATCTCGCCCGTTGCGATGTTCATATAAAGCGCGTTGACGGAAAAATCACGCCGCTGCGCGTCCTCTTGCATATTCTGCGTAAACTCGACGCGGTACGGGCGGTGGTCACCGCCGGGCGGATAGTAATCCCGCCGCCATGACGTGTGCTCAAACGCGTCACAGCCGTTTTGCGTTTTCAGCCGCAGCTCAATCGTGCCGAGCGGCAGCGCCTTCTCGATGACGCTGAGCCCCGCGTCGCGCGCCGCGGCCGCCGCCGCGTCAGGCGGAGCCGACGAGCAGACATCAAAATCGCCGCCGGGCAGCCCCAGCACGATATTGCGCACATAGCCGCCCACAAGGTACAGCGTTATCCCACGGGCGGCGAAGATATCGGACAGTTTTTTTAAGCTCTCGGGAATCATGATTCGGCCAGCACCGCGGTATATACCTCCTCGGCGGGGCCCGTCATCATTACGCGGCCGTCTTCCAGAACCTCAATGAAAAGCGTTCCGGCCGCCAGATGCACATGGGCGCTGCGGCCGATCAACCCTTTTTGATGCAGCGCCACCACGCTCGCGCAGGACCCTGTTCCGCAGGCCAGCGTCAGGCCCGCGCCGCGCTCCCATGTGAGCACGCGTATGTTGCTTTGATCGATCACCTGCACGAAATTCACATTTGTCTTTTTTGGAAACACCGGATGGGTCTCGATCGCGGGGCCGAGCGCCGCTGCATTCAGAGAATCAATGTTATGCACAAGCACAACGGCATGCGGCACGCCCATCAGCAGCGCCGACACGGTGACCGGCTGACCGGCTGCCGTAATCGACACATCAAAAGCGCTGCCTTCGCCCGTCATCGGTACGCGGGCGCGCTCGAATTCGGGAAAGCCCATATCCACCGTAACTTGAACGACTTTGTTTCCTTCCAGCTCAAGGCGCGGCACCATCACGCCCGCGAGCGTCTCCACCGTCATCTGCCGTTTGGTTACAATGCCGCGCTCATAAACGTATTTGGCAAAGCAGCGGATACCGTTGCCGCACATTTCCGCCTCGCTGCCGTCCGCGTTGAAAATACGCATACGGATATCGGCCGATTCCGAGGGGAGCACGACGAGGATACCGTCGGCACCCACACTGAGACGGCGCCGGCACAGATCCTTGGCCAGCTGCGGCCAGTCATGGCTGACCGAGCTTCCCTCAAACACCAGAAAATCGTTGCCGAGCCCATGCATTTTGGTGAAAGTCATAAGTGCCTCCGCGCAATTTAATATCATTATTATACTTGCCCGCCGATTTCGCTGCAACATAAAGGGCTGCGCATATTTTCGAGGCGGCCAATTTATGATATGATAGATGTTATGATGGGAGAAAGTGACATGAACATAAGTATCCGATGTATTGACCGCGGCGACCTAAATGATGTCGCCCGGCTGGCCAACAATGATACGATTGCGCAAATGACAGCCAATCTGCCGTTTCCGTATACCCTCGCGCATGCGGTCACCTGGTTCGATTATGTGGAAGCCACCGAAAACGAACATGTGTTTGCCATCATCGACAGCGGCAAATTTATGGGTGTGGTCGGGCTTGTGCATGAGCCGGAGCATGAGCGCGCCGAACTCGGTTATTGGCTCGGTGAGCCGTACTGGAACAAGCAGGTCATGACGGCCGCTGCGGGACTCGCTGTGGGTTATGCGTTCACGATGCTTGATATACAGAAAATCTATTCACGCTGCTTTAAGCCCAACGTAGCCTCAGCGCGCGTGCTTGAAAAAAACGGCTTCCTGCTCGAGGGCACTCTGCGCGCCCATCACATTCGTATGGGCATCGTGCAGGATGTGCTCTGTTACGGGCTGCTGCGCAGCGACTATGAAGCCGCGCGCTCGGCAACACGATGAGAGGTTTATACCAATGAGAATGTACGATATTATCGCCAAGAAACGTGACGGCAAGAAACTCAGCCATGAGGAGATCGATTTTTTTATCAGCGGCTATGTGTCGGGAACGATTCCCGATTATCAGGCATCGGCTTTTTTGATGGCCGCTTTTTTACAAGGCCTCGATGATGAAGAAACGGTGAGTCTCACAAAGGTGATGGCTGCATCGGGTGAAACCGTTGATTTCAGTGCGCTCGGTACCGTGGCTGACAAACACTCCACGGGCGGCGTGGCCGATACCACCACGCTGATTGTGGTGCCGCTCGTCTGCGCCTGCGGACTCAAGGTCGCCAAAATGTCCGGCCGGGGCCTCGGGCATACAGGCGGCACGCTCGATAAGCTCGAGTCAATTCCGGGTCTGTCGGTATCGCTTAGCATGGACGCTTTTCATAATCAGGTGAAAAATGTGGGGGCCGCCGTGATGGGGCAAACGATGCGGCTTTGCCCTGCCGATAAAATGCTCTACGCACTGCGCGATGTCACCGCCACGGTGGAAAGCATCCCGCTCATTGCGAGCAGCATCATGAGCAAGAAGCTGGCCGCGGGCTCACACATTATTATGCTCGATGTGAAAACGGGCAGCGGCGCTTTTATGACGGATCCGGCGGAATCCAGAGCCCTCGCCGAAGCCATGGTGCGTATCGGCCAAATGGCCGGCCGCAAAACCGCCGCGCTGATTACCGATATGAGCCAACCGCTCGGGCTGGCCGTGGGCAACGCGCTCGAGGTGATCGAGGCGATTGATGTGCTGTCGGGCAAAGCGGAAGGCGACTTGTTAACCGTGTCACTCGCGCTCTCTTCGCAAATGCTTTGTCTCGCGGGCATCGCGCAGAATGACGAAACCGCAAAAGACATGCTTCTTGATACGCTGAGATCGGGGCGTGGGCTTGAAAAGCTCGGCGACATCATCGCCGCGCAGGGCGGTGACCGCCGCGTCACGCGTGATACGTCATTGATACCGCGCGCACGTATCATAGAGATGCTGCGTGCTGACGGGGAGGGCCTGTTAAGCGCCGTCAACTGTAAGGGCCTCGGCGAGGCTGCCGGGATGCTCGGTGCGGGACGCATCACGAAAGACGATGTGATTGATCCGTCCGTCGGCTTTATCGCGAGAAAACGTATCGGCGACGCGGTGAGAAAGGGCGATGTGCTATTTGAAATTCACGCGAACGATCCACTAAAGCTCAGTGACGCACAAAAGAAGCTGGCCTCCTGCGTCACCTTGGCTGATACGGCGCAGCCGCCCCAGCTGATACACGGAATGATTTGATCATGTGGAATTGATGTGGATAATGTGGACAACCATGTGAATTTGTTGTTCATGGCCTTATGATTCGGTGTTGAATACCTGTTAATAAAGCAAAACATGGCGAAAAAACGATGTATCTGCACTTATATTAATAGAAACGTAATAAAATCGTAATAATCTTGTTTTGATGTTTATTTTGGAATTTTACGTGCATATACGTTCATTGCAGCTGTCACTGATATTGACTATAATCTTTGTATGATGCGCATAATATCTCTAAAAACCTGCAAACAGCTTGGTCTGCTTCTTTTTTGTGCGGTTCTTATACTGGCACTCTTTCCTTCTGTCGTCTTTGCCGTCGAGCGCTATCAGATACTCAAAATCGGGGATAAGGATGATTATGTTCTTGCGCTTCAGAACAGACTCAAAGAGCTCGGTTTTTTTAACGGTGCAGCCACCGGATACTTTGGTACACGGACGCAGCAGGCCGTGATCGATTATCAAACGGCTCATTCGCTTAAAATCGACGGCAAAGCCGGGCCGGAAACGCTGTTTAGCATCATGGGCGATGACTTTGTGATTGCCCGAAACGACCGCGTGTTTTCAGCCGGTGAGGCCGGCGCGGACTACCCGCAGCCAGGAGACAAAGGCACAGCCGTATCGCAGCTTCAGGAACGGCTCAAAGAGCTCGATTATTATGATTACCCGAGCATTACGGGTTTTTATGGTCCGGTCACGGAACAGGCTGTCAGGCTGTTTCAAAATATCAACGGCCTTAAGGCCGACGGTATGGCAGGGCCTGAAACGATGAACCTGCTGCTGAATGCCGAGGAAGCCAAATACTATTGCATCCGTTATGGAGACAGAAGCGACGATGTTGAGCAGCTGCAGATGCGCCTCTGCAAGCTCGGGTATTTGGAAGAATCCGCTGTGACCGGCTATTTCGGCATGATCACACAGGACGCAGTCAACGAGTTTCAAGCCAAAAACGGGCTGTCGGTGGACGCTATGGTGGGAAAGGATACACGGGCAAAGCTCTTTTCGGGCTCCGCTTTGGATTGGGATAAGGTGAACAGAGTGGACGAAAGTAAACCCTCGGAAACAGCGGCTTCTGCGACGGCACTGGCCGGCTACGCCAATAGTCAGCTGGGCAAACCGTATGCGTATGCGGCTGAAGGGCCGGATGCGTTTGACGCTGCCGGTTTTGTCGGCTATGTGCTTCGATGCTCGGGTGTATCCATAAAACGCTGCAGCTCAGACAACTTGTCTAAGATAGAGAGCTGGACAAAAATATCTCAGCTTAATGCCCTTGTACCGGGTGATATTCTGTTTTTCCAATCCGATACGAGTGCGCGCATCAACCATACCGGTATTTATGTGGGAGACAACCAATTCATCCACGCAAGCTCCAGTAACAATTGCGTCACCGTCAGCACTATCTCTAATTATTATGAACGCAATTTCCGTTTTGCACGCCGTCTGTTCTGACTCTGTTCTTCATATGTCTTTTGTATTTGAATGGGATTTATTTGCTTTTTTTGCACAACCTGTTGATCCCCTTACGGACGATACTGTCTGAATGAACGTATTTCCGTCGCCGCAAGGCATTGAGCAAACACTGATTAATTCGAAACGCTGTCTTGACGGCTTCTTCCGCGCTAAGCTGTGTCGCTGAAATTTCGAAATAGCGCTGCTATTCCTCGATTTCGCACCGTGCAGAGCACGAAATCCACTCGTCCTTCCACCATTCCTCATTTAATCATTGTTTACTTGAGTAGATCCGGGTAATGGAAAGTCGCCTTCCTGATAGAATTGACCGATAAAACAATGCTTCTGAGATGGGCGAAATTGTGATCTGTAAGAGAATGTCTGTATGCTATACTTTCTATCCACCGGTCATGATATCAGCTTAGAATTTTGCCTCCGGCTTGTTTTTTCTTTGTTTGCTTGAGTGCGTGCATTTTCTGTGATAAAATGATAACTGGTTTATAAACCACAAGTTATCCACATCATGTGGATAACAATGTGGATGAGTTGCGTAAACCATGTTGATTTGATGATTTTATATGATATGATCTGAGGTATGATAGTGGACACTTTCTTAATTATTTGGGAAAAAGCTTTGGAAATACTCAAGCAGGAGCTTGCCAGTGTCCGTTATGATACTTGGATAAAAACGCTGTCCCCTGTCAAAAAAATTGACAGCGACTTTTATTTTCAGACGCTGAATCCGATACACAAGGAGCTCGTGGAAAAAAGCTACAAAACACTGATTCTCAATGCCATGACGGATGCGGCGGATTCTCTGGATTTCGGACAGGATATCGACGTATTTTTTTTGAATACCGAAGAAGCCTCAAAAATGAAGCAGACAGCGCCGGTTCAGCCGGAAATCGAGAACACAGGCAATTCGCGGTCTACGCTCAATCCTTATTTTACGTTTGATACATTTGTGGTGGGCAGTTCCAATGAGTTTGCCCATGCGGCGGCCAGAGCCGTGGCGGACAACCCGGGGCTCACATACAATCCGCTGTTTATTTACGGCAAAACAGGCCTCGGCAAAACGCATTTGATGCAGGCCATTGCCAACCACATCACGGTGAAAGACAGAAACGCTACTGTGATGTTTGTAAAAAGCGAACCGTTTTTGAACGATCTGATCAACGCCATCCGTACATCTAAAACGGAGGAGTTCCGCAGAAAATACCGCAAAGCCGATGTGCTTCTGATTGACGATATTCAGTTTATCGCGGGTAAGGAAAGCACACAGGAAGAATTCTTTCATACGTTTAACGATTTGCACGAAAACAATAAGCAGATTATTTTGTCGTCGGACAAGCCGCCCAAAGAAATTGCGAGGCTGGAAGAACGGCTTCAGTCACGCTTTGAAGGCGGTTTGATTGCCGATATTCAGCCACCCAATTATGAAACAAAGCTGGCCATACTCACAAAGAAGGCAAAGGACATCACATCCAAAGAATCTTTGAAGTGCGAGGTCAGCAAGGAGATTCTCGATTTGATCGCGACAAAGGTGTCGTCGAATATCCGGTCTCTTGAGGGTGCACTGAAAAAGATCATCGCTTATACCGTATTAAACGGACGCTCACCCAATCTGATCGAGGCTGAAATTGCCATACGCGATTTTCTGACGACAAACACGAAGAAAATCACTTCAAAGCATATACTGCAGGCGGTTTGTGAGTATTACGAGATATCCGAGGATGAAATCACAAGCAGCAAAAAAAACCAGAGTGTGGCTTATCCGCGGCAGATGGCGATGTATTTGACGCGCAAACTGATGGATTTGTCTTATAAAGCCATTGCCGAAATATACGGCAAAAACGATCACACGACCGTGAAGCATGCTTATGAAAAAATCGACAACGAAGTGCAGACAAACATTGAGACAAAAACACTGGTGGATGATTTCATTGTAAAACTCAAAGAATAGTGGATAAAATGTTGATAAAAAAATAGACTGAAAATCACGCATTTTTTTCATCCCCGACTCATCGACATCCGATACACGCGCAGTCACACAAATAAAGACGTCCTTACGATGCGTTTTTTGCGATGAGAATGGGAAAAAGAACGATTTCCACATTATCAACATACACTACTGCTGCTAATACTATTTAATTAAGTAATGATACCGTGTTCAAAAATAATACGTTTCCAGGAGACGCCTATGAGGATTATCTGTAATAAAAGCGAACTTCAAAAAAATGCAAACATCGCCGCCAAAGCTGTGGCGCAGAAATCTCCCATTTACCTGCTCGAAGGTTTACGGATAGAGGCGAAGGGTCAAAGTTTGACATTATATGGAAGCGATGGCACCATGTCGATCAAATGCGTCAACCCCGCCAATGTGGTTGAACCGGGTGATGTCGTTCTTCCCGCAAAATTGTTTTGTGAGATACTTGCTAAATTTGAAGAATGCGATATCAGCATTTTTACGGAAGGAAGCAACGTGGTGCTTGAATGCGGACATTCAAAAACAACGCTGTGTTATATGAGTGCCGAACAGTATCCTGCTTTTCCGAAGTTCGACACGGTGGACGGGATTCATATCTATTCAAAGCAGCTGGTCAGCATGATCGACCAAACGGTGTTTGCCACATCCGTCAGTGAAGAAAAACCGATACTGACCGGATTACTGATTGAGCTTGGCGGCAGCAGCTTAAAAATGGTCGCGCTGGATGGTTACCGTCTTGCGATAAGAAAAGAACCGCTCGGCGTTGATCACCCGGAAAAAGAGGTTGTGGTGCCTTCCAAATCGATGAGAGAAGTGGCACGCATTATTCCCGAGGATGAAACCACAATAAAAGTTTATACGACCGAAAATATGGTTGGAATCGTTTGTGAGAATATTGAAGTTGTTACCCGTGTGCTTCAGGGCGATTATGTAAAATACAAAAGCATTCTGCCGACAGAATTTATGACACGCGTGATTGTGAGCCGTCAGAGTTTTTTCAATAGTCTTGAGCGTGCGAGCATTTTGGCGCGTCAATCGAAAACAAACCTTGTGAATCTGGCCATAGACGGCAGCACGATGACAATCACGTCGGATTCGGAGGTCGGAAAAGCGAGAGAAGAAGTTGATATTCGTTTAACGGGTAAAAATTTAAATATCGCTTTCAACGCGCGATATCTGATTGATGTGCTCAGAGAAGCTGCGGACGACGAAATCGTGATGGATTTTAATACAAACATCAGCCCGTGTGTGATACACCCCGTGGCGGGCGACAGCTATTTATATCTTGTTCTGCCCGTTAAAACAAGCAACGGTTAATTGTTTTTTTGAAAGGTTTTTTTGATCCATTGATGAATACGCTCTTCGATATGGGGAGCGTATTTTGATACAAGAACAAGCGCGGCAATCGCGATGGCGGCAATGACGAACCAGATCCAATCGGGAACGGAAATAACGCCGGATCCCACCAGCGCGGAAAACAGAAGGCCCCACGGACGCGTGCACAGCATAATCAGCGCAAAAGACGGCAGGTTCAGCGCGCTGAGCCCTGCGATCAGACACAGCACATCATCCGGAAAAAACGGAAGCAAAAACATCAGTATGAGCAGTATGCGCTGACGGGAAGAAACCGTGTCCATATATTTTTCGATGATATTTTTACCGGCAATGCGTTCAACCAAAGGACGTCCAAATTTTTTACCAAGAAGAAAAGCACCGAGAGAGCCGATAAAAACCGCGCCAAACGAAAGAAGAAAACCCGGGAAAAATCCGAAAAGCATGCCGCCAACCAATGTGGTGACACTGCCGGGTATCGGAGAGACGATGACTTGAAAAAATTGAAGCGCGAAAAAAGCGAGCGGAGCCCAAGCACCAAATGAAGCGATATATTGCTGCAAATTTTCTTTGGACTCGAACAGTGTGAACCATCCGTTGCTTTTACCGATATAATAAAGAATGGTGACTGCGGCAAGAATCGTAATGAGAACGACCAGCCAAATAATCTGTTTTTTTGTAATTTTCATACGAATTAGTATACCATAATTCAATCAATGTGCCATCACTTTCTTTTGCGTCAAGGCAAATATGCCTGCTATTTTTTTACCTATATATCGTTATCTATGGCTCCCCACGGTTTGTTAGACAACAAGAGAACGATTTGTATGCAATTTGGCAATGGCGTCTTTCCAACCTGACGTTTTTGCTTTATAATGTTGTCAACGAAACGGAGGGTTTGCATATGTCCAAAATTATCGCCATTGCCAACCAGAAGGGCGGCGTTGGCAAGACGACAACGGCTGTCAATTTAAGCGCCTGCATCGCTGATAAGGGAAAGAAAGTCCTGCTGATTGATATTGATCCTCAGGGAAATTCAACAAGCGGCCTCGGTATTGAAAAAAGCACACTCAAAGCATCCGCCTACGATGTGCTGATTAACAGCACAGATGCAAAAACAGCCGTGATGGGCACGATGATCGATACGCTCGATATCATTCCCGCAAACATCGATCTGGTGGGCGCTGAGGTGGAGTTAGTTTCCCGTATGGCCCGAGAGCAGATATTAAAAACGGCGCTTAAACCCATCCGCGACAGCTATGACTATATTTTTATGGACTGTCCGCCGTCTCTCGGGCTAATCACAATCAACGCGCTGACGGCTGCAGATAAAATTCTTGTGCCCATACAATGCGAATATTACGCGCTCGAAGGGTTGTCGCAGCTGATCAATACAATTAAGCTCGTTAAAACAAATTTAAACCCGAGCCTTGAAGTTGAAGGCGTTGTGCTCACGATGTTCGACGGGCGCACAAACCTCTCCATACAAGTGGTGGAGGAAGTAAAAAAGTACTTCAAAAACAAGGTCTATCAAACGATCATACCGCGAAACGTGAGGCTTGGAGAAGCGCCGAGCTTCGGGCTGCCGGTGATTCGATATGATGCGGCGTGTCTTGGGTCGCAGTGTTACAACGATCTGGCCAAAGAGATCATTGAAAGCGGGTGCGGTTCATAATGAAGCAGCAGCAAAGGCTTGGAAAAGGACTCGGTGCGCTGATAGAGGATGCATCTTCTGTGACGGGTGACGAAAAATACGAAGGCATGAAGACGGTCAGCGTTAATGACATTGACCCCAACGCAGGCCAGCCGCGAAAACACTTTGACAGCGAGAAGCTCGAAGAGCTCGCGCAGTCGGTGAAAACGTACGGCATAGTCCAGCCGATTATCGTACAGGCAAACGGCAGCCGATATACCATCATTGCGGGAGAGCGGCGTTACCGGGCTGCAAGGCTGGCAGGGATCAAAGAAGTGCCCGTCATCGTCAAAGAATTTTCCGAAACGGAACTGATGGAAGTCTCACTGGTTGAAAACCTTCAGCGCGAGGACCTGAATCCGATAGAAGAAGCACAGGCCATGCGTATGCTTATGGATGAACACAATCTGACGCAGGATGAGCTTTCAAGCCGGCTCGGTAAATCACGCAGCGCCGTGGCCAACACATTGAGACTGTTATCACTGCCGGAAGCCGTCCGCAGCCTTGTGATTGCCGGAGAACTCTCATCGGGCCATGCCCGTTGTCTGGTGGCGCTTGAGCGCGACGAAGATAAGTTGAAGCTTGCGCAAAAAATCGTATCGCAGGGGCTTTCGGTGAGAGCCACAGAAGAACTGATAAAAGCTTTAAGCAAAACAATTCAGCCGGTTGTCAAAGAGAAGGGCTCTGCACCCGAAATAGAAGAAGCCGAAAAATCGCTGACCGCCGCACTCGGTACGCGCGTTCAGATTGCAGGGGACTTAAAACGCGGCAAGATCATATTGCAGTATTACAATCCCGAGCAGCTCAATTCACTGTTTGATTTTCTGATGACAAGCAAATAGATAAACTGATTCACGCACCACGTCACCAAGACGTGGTGTTTTGTTTCACGTGAAACATTATCTGCTTATTATCGGGCAAGTTGTTTCACGTGAAACATTGATGATGGACAGATTGTTTCACGTGAAACACAAGAGGATGCAGACAAGCAATCACAGCAGACGATAGCCACTGTAATTCGCAATGATATTTTCGTAAAAAGGAGAATTGCATCGGCATGGAACAAAGAGAATATGATATGAGCGCGATGGGCTGGATTCGATGCTGACTACGGCTTTAGCGTAAGCAGTGAGTCATCATTCGTTCTTCTTGTGTGTAAGCCTTGAGCTTGATTTCAATATACGAATAAAATACGACAGACTATTGAAAACCATAAATAAAGTCTATTTCGGCCAGCAGCCAAAAGTGTGGGTATATAAAAAGCCCCGGGAAATATGTCCCGGGGCTTGCTGCAAAGCTTGGTTTAAATGACACCGCGTATAAAATGCAGAAAGAAATTATTATCGGAGAAGAACAGCGCAAAGCCGGACGCGTTGTAATAGTCGGCAATCTTTTGGACCGGCATTACGAGAAACACAACGGGAATAACCGTCATGATTAAAAAGCAGAACATGAAACCGCGCAGCACGCCGAAGAGTGCGCCGGTGGTGCGGTCGTACTGACGCAGCTCCGGAAACTCCACCGTGTAATCGATGGCACCCAGCACAAACGCAAATATCAAACGCGCGATCAGAAAAACGGCCAGAAAAGCCAGTATGTTGACCACCGCCGATACGATCGTCATATTATAATATTGGCCGATGGTGCTAAGGCCGCTTGACGCAAACGCCTTTGCTTCAACGTTCTGTCGAATCAGAGAGGTAAATGGCTCAGAAATATCAGACTTTGAAATGATATCATTGAGCTGTGCCGGTGATAATTGGCTAACGAGCAGCTGCGAGCTCTCATAGGATGCGATTTTTTCCGCTCCTTCGGTGTAGTAGGTCAGGTAATCAAAGAGCGACGTGTTGGCTTTGACGGCATTTGAAACCACGGGGTAAAACAGGTACGAGGTGATGACGGATAGAAAAAACGCACCAAGGTTCAATGCGGATCGTAAAAAACCGCGATGGATACCTTCAAGCGCCATTATCACTATAAGCAATACCAAAACCATAGTCACCAGATTCATAGCATTCCTCCAAATAGCCTTTATGGCAGCGGCATCATGGATACCCTATCGTCGTGCTCAATAAAGACCTGATCGTCAACCGCTCTTTCGACGCCGACAATCTCAAACGGAAACTCATATGTTCTCAAATATTTTCCTTCCCCAGTATAAACGAAAAGCTGTTTGTTTGCAAAACAATATATCTTCT
>JAEZNC010000026.1 GCA_023441905.1 Bacillota bacterium
GATGGCCTCGATTTTCTCGGAAATTATCCCGTCCTTGCTCATTTGTATATCTCCATATCCTGAATTGAATAATCGTAAAGCGTATTGCCCAGCGCCACCTGCACGCCTTCACAGATACCGGGATCGATAACCGTCTGAATACGGCTGTCCACACAAGAATAATCCTCGCCGCAGCAGCCCGTGCGCACCACGATGTCTGTTCTGTTCACGGCTGCCTTGGCCTCGAGCCAATCGAAAAACGCAAGGCCATTGTAGCCGCCCGCTTCTGCGATAAAGCGATTCAGCAGCTTTTGCTGCGGCGCGCTCAAAACCTGCAAAAGCAGCTTTTTCTGGTCGTCGTCCTCGAGCGTGAGAAAGCCGTATCTCACTTCGAAAGGGAACATATCCAGTATGCGGGCGTATTCAGGGTCTGCCCTCTTGGCAAAATCCTTGTGTCCGTCGAGGACCGACCGCAAGTACGATTCCTTGTTGACATCAAAGGCTTTCTTGATTTCCCTGTAATAGTCGAATAAATCGCGGTCGATAAAATCGCTCTGAAGCACCTGGAAATAGATTGATTCCTGCGGGCGCTTCTGCGGCTCTCTCACCACACGTTCGTGCGGATGCGTTGATTTTCTATGGGTGGCGAGCTGTATATTCACGCTCTGCAGCTCGGCTTCCTTCTTGGCGATGAGGTCGTCAAAAAGATCGACCTGTCTGATCGCGTTGCTTTGCGCCTCTTTGCCGAGGCGCCGTGTGATGCCGCGCAGAGCCACGAACAGGAATCCGATCATGAGCACGAGTATGACCGCAACCGCAATAAAAACCGCCACGTTTCGTCTCCTTGTAAACAATGATTAGTTGAGGATTGATGAATCAGCGTCAAGACGGCGTTTCGAATTAATCAGCGTTACCTTTAGCCTGTGACCAGCAGCGGGTTAAAGAACAGCAGTATAAACGCGAAAACGAACAGCAGCAGCAGTATCACGGACATCACGACCGCCACGATCATCGTCGAATGCACCACATCGCTTTTTGTTTCTGGGTTGCGCCCCACAGCCTCCGCCGCTTTCGAGCCGAGTATGCCAAGGCCGATGCCCATGCCGAGAAAGGCAAGCCCGAGCATCCATCCGATGGCAGTCACTGTTCCGGTCAATACGGATTCCATATGATTTCTCTCCTTAATATAGCTTATCGTTTTGCGTTATTCGGTCACGGATGTTTCCGGCGTCACAGTTTCGGTTGCCTGCGGGCTCTCAGAAGCCGACGGAGCCGGCGCTGACGGCTGTGCCGTGAATGCGTCCACCACCGACAATGGAGAAAGCGTCGATGATGATGTCGAGTTGACAAACTTCACGTTGCTGTAGCCAAGAGACACGGGCTTGCCGTTAAAAACGATGTTCTCAAGCCTGAGCTCAAGATTCACGCCCCCGCGGTACGTCAGCGATGATGTCCATCCGGCCGCCGCGCAGGCGGCCGCCGTATCAATCGCCTTCCGGCTCTGCTCCGTCCCGTCGGCATACAGCACAATCTCTCCCGAATCGATCTTGAAG
The DNA here is from genome assembly GCA_023441905.1 of Bacillota bacterium. Classification (GTDB taxonomy): domain Bacteria; phylum Bacillota; class Clostridia; order Christensenellales; family SZUA-584; genus SZUA-584. The sequence goes on from JAEZNC010000026.1 coordinate 1,533, forward strand.
CTGCTATCCATCAGCAGCTTAAACGTCACCTCGTCCTTGGAAAGCCTGTTCACGCCAATCTGCGCCGTAATGCTGCGCGTAGCCACCTTCACACTGTCGGTTATTCTGTCCGGGTCGGTATTTGACGCATTGAGCGGCCGGTACCCGATTGATATTACGTACTGTGTTCCGGGACTGAGGCCCGTGACGATCTGCTTCGCGGCGCTCGCGTTGAGCCCGATTTTCTGGTCAAACGCCGCGCCCGTCCCGTCGTCAATAAACGATCTCACGCGCAGGAACGCCATCGCGAACTCGCCCGTCGGGTCGTTCATCAAATAGCTGATCTCCACGGTATTGGCCGTGGTTTTCACGCCGCGCAGGCTCAGCACGTTGTTAAGCGTAAAGTCGTACTCTTCTTCCTTGTCCTCGGGGGCTACGCCGGTACCGCCTTTGCCGCCCGTCCCGCCCGTGCCACCCGTGCCACCCGAGCCGCCCGCACCGCCGTTGCCGCCGTTGCCGCCGCGTATGATGATCTCTCCGTTTTCACCCACGTTGTTTTCGTTCTGCTGAGCCGCCTCGGGGCTGTATTCATTGCTCGTGCCGAGAATACGTGTGAGATCAATCACATTGTCCGCGAGCACGAGCCGTTCTTCCGCCACGTTGAAGCTCACATCGCCGCACAGCAGCACCATCGGCTCCACTGTTTTTAAATTAATGAGATCATTCAGGAGCTGCGCGTTGCCGTTCTTATCGATCACCACATACAAAAAATTGCTTGCCTGAAAAAGCTGATCGCTGCTTTGAATCGCCGAACCGATCAGCACATACTTGCGGTCAGCCAGCTTATAGAAGGACGGCGTTGCGACATCGTCGATAAGCGTTTCGCCCGAAAGCTTGTCCACACTGCCGTCCCCAAACACCTGATACGCATCGCCGAATAAACGCACGGTACCGCTGTTTTGCTGGTACGCCACGACCGAGCAACCGAGATTATACTCGCCTCCGCCGTTGGTTAAATTGAGAAGATAATTGTTATCTGCGGTTTTTGTGATTTTGCCGTCCACCGATGTGGTGATCGCATAGTCGGACTTGTCAAACACCGTACTGCCCGCCGGAATCAGATAGGAAGCGGCATTCGCCTGTGTCACGCTCACAATCACGATCACAAACAGAGCCACCATCAGCAGCACGGCGGCGGCAAATATGTTAAAGGATATCATCGCTTTTCTTGTTAATCTGCGCATATCACTCCTCCATCCTTAGGCTTAGCTGTAAATGTACGAGTAGGTCGCGTCCGCCCCGACCTTAAGCGTTCCCTTGTAGTACTGAACCTGTATCGTGTAGCTGCCCGCACCCGGAAGCACTGTTTCAAGATCGAGGGAGTAGTAATTGTTGGCCGCATCAAAATGCAGATTCGTAAACGATATCTTTTTAAGGCTCTCCACCGCCTGGCCGTCTCTGTAAACGGTATACCGAAGCTCGGTCAAGTCCGTCAGCTTGACGGAATTGGCAAACGTCAGCTGCGCGTAGCTCGGGTTCGTCGGCGATTTGCGCGGTGTCACCGTGCCCACCGATATGCCGGAGCTGTCCAGCGTATACGCTCTGATTTCCGATATCAGATACGGCAGGCTCGCCGGGCTCGCAACCTCGGTGATGTTGTCGGACAGTCCGGTGTTGTCAAGATCGGTCACACCAAAGCAGCGTATCGTGTATTCACTGCCCACAGCGAGGCCCGTCACTTCCACCGTGTGCGGTGCCGCTGTTGCGGCTTTAGCCCCCGTCTCTGCGGCGGGTGTCACGTCCACGCCGCTGCTGTTATAAATGCGGAACAGATACAAATCGTCCACAATCGTTCTGTCCCAGTCGCCCGGCGCAATGCGCACGCTGAGCTTCGGCACGCCGCCGTCATCTCTCGCCGTGGCGGAAAGCCCCATGATCGGCTCGTTTAGCGTATCGAGATCAAAGTTCTGCACCGTCTGGCCGAGCAGCCGCGTTTCCGTGTGTGCCGGGTCAACAGTGTTTGTCAGCCGTTCGTTATAAGTCGGTTTCGTGCCCGAATACGCGGTGATCCTGACGGTATAACCGCCGCCGAACCGGAACCAGTTTCCGCCGTCCGATGTCGGATCGATATTGATCGGAACCCTCATTGAGCGCGCGTTGTCCACCGTCCCGATAATACCCGCGAGTTCTTCGTCGCTCAGCACATCGCCGTCGGACGTGCGCACAAAATCATACGCGAGCTTAAAGCCCATCGTGGTATCCAGCGTGAAATTGGCATAGAGCGACTTGTCCGCATAGGTCACCGGCCCGTATGTGACGGAAACATTTTGAATATGCACTTCACCGAGTGTACGGAACTGATAGTATTTCGGCTGCATCGCAGCTGTATCATAGAACGTCACGAGTTGTCCGTTAATATAACCCGCGATTCTGAAATAGTATACCGTGGCCGGGCTCAGCCCGCCCGTGCGTGAGAAGGAATAAATATCGTTTGTTCCGCTAGTGACGGAGACCGGCAGTGTCAGCGTATCCAGCAGCTGCATTCTGTCGTTATAGAATTCGATATAAAAATTCGGAGGCGTCACCACATCAAGACCCGTCAGCTTAAATTGTCCGCTGATGCTGTCGATGCCCACCGAGACATCCGCGTCCAGATCAACCGTCACCTCGGGGATTGCGACAGGCATAGACACTGTTGTCGTGCCTGTGGAGGCCGCATTCACGGCTTTAAGTGCTTTGAGCGTGATGAGCCGCTGTGACCCGGAAACAACCGCCGATGCACCGGCTTCTGTGTATGTGAGGCTGTATGAGCCGGTCGCGCTGGGATCAGCCGCCATCATGTTGCCGCCGTAGGTGATCGTCCTAGACGTTTGATTATGCGTCACCGTGTGATACCAAGAGCCGCTCGCATTGGCGGAATCCGTATAGCCCGAGCCGATG
>JAEZNC010000040.1 GCA_023441905.1 Bacillota bacterium
ACCCAACCGAGGGTTCGAATCCCTCTCTCTCCGCCAAAATAAAAGGGTGCACCGTCAGGTGAGCCCTTTTATTTTTGTATAGGGCGGTTTCTTTATCCGGTTTTTACGCTGCTCGAATCTCATTATATAGTATAATTGTTATATACATCTTGACATGGAAATTACCAATCATTAATATTAAATAAAATTCCCACGTATAGGAAAGTAACAAATCAATGAAGCCGTACTTATATATCGCAAAAACGAAGGTTTTATCTGCCCTTGCATATCGTTTTGACGTGATTTCTGAGATTTTCATACAGTGTCTTGTTGTGATTGCCACATCATTTTTCTGGATGGCTGCATATGGTGAGCGGCAATCGGCAATGGGCGTATCGCTGGATCAAATGCTGACATTCGAATGGGTGAGCTGCGATGATGACGTAAACGCCAGTCTGGGCCACTTGTAAGGAGTACTGTTAGATAGACTGGAAAGCCGATAAAACTGCCACTTGGTAAATAACAGACGGCGATATCGAATTATCCGCCTTTGTCAGAGAAAACCCGAAAAAAACACTACGCATGCTAAAACGCTTAATGAAGTATAAAGAACAGCGGAATTCAGTATAAAATAATTATTGAAAAAGAGCAGTACTCGAATATTAATCACATTTAGTGCTCAAACTGAAAAGAGACTTTTCTTTAAAGAGAGGGCACAGATGATGAAAAAATTTTTCTGCATATCGCTGGCACTTGTGATGGCGATCATGTTGCTTCCGGGATGCGCAAACAACGAATCTCAAAGTGCGACTACAACCGTTCAGGGAGCTGGGTCTCAACAGCCGCAGGCGAGCGAATCCGGCAGCGCACAAGCTTCGGAAAGCTCAGGCTCTCAAGGGGCGAAAATAAAGCCCGAACAGCTGATATCAAAGGAAGACGCGAACAAACTGATCGGCGAAGCGGTTAAAGCGGGTGTGGATGATGAGTATCCGCAGCTTGGGTTGAACACCTGCTATTATGCACCCGAGAATCAGGATTCAAAGAATTATCTCCAGATAAGCATTCTGCAAAAGAAAGAGCAGAAAGGCGGCCAAACCGGCGGGTCCGAGAGTTCGAGTCAGCCGAGCGCATCGAGCAGTCAAAGTCAATCCTCCGGTCAACAGACAGAATCTGAAGGATCCGGCGGCGGTGAAGAGATGTCGCCCAAGAACCTGTATGAAGGGTTTAAGAAAATATTCATGGATGCGAATGCCGCAGTCACCGGGCATATCGGTGATGATATCTTTATATCCGGAAAAAGTATCAGCATACTTTCGGGAGAATACTGTATCATCATTTCTGCAGGCAATGCGGACCCTGCCTTGGCAGAGACGATACTTAAAGACGCTGCTGAAATGGCCGTCGGCAATCTGAAGCGCATTCAGGGTAAATGAAAATAACAAATGAATGATCACAAAAGCCGCTGAACTGCGGCTTTTTTAATAGCGGCAGACAGCATTATCGGAATGACTATTGCGTCCGATATGCAAGAAATATATACTGAAAGCCTGGGCAGCCCAATAGCAGAGCTGCCGAGTCCAAATTTCAATATAATAATTTACTGGAAGAGAGGATGGGACAAGTCGGATGTATGACGTCATTATTATCGGAACGGGACCCGCAGGGATTTCGGCCGGCATATACACGGCACGTGCAAAGCTGCGCACACTGATCATCGGCTCCGGCAGCGGTGCTCTGGCCAAAGCTGAAAAAATAGAAAATTACTACGGGTTTTCGAGCCCGATATCCGGAGAAAAGTTACTCAGCGAAGGGATCGATCAGGCAAAAAATGTGGGTGCTCAAATCATAAACGATCAGGTCTTGAACATCGGCTTCGACGAGGGTTATCTCATCAAAACAAAGGAAGCGGAATACAGAGGCAAGGCAATCATCCTCGCGACGGGATCCAACCGGACGGCACCGAAGATCAATGGGTTTACTCGCTTTGAAGGGCAGGGTATCAGCTACTGCGCAGTCTGCGACGCGTTCTTCTACAGAGGCAAGGATGTCGCCGTACTGGGCTGCTGCGAATACGCGCTGCACGAAGCAAGAGAACTGCTGCCGGTTGTGAAGTCCGTCACAATACTCACAAACGGCGTGGCTCCGATCTCCGACATTCCTCGTGACATACCCGTCATAACAACGGAAATTGCCGCATTGGAAGGCCGGGAAACGCTGGAAAAAGTGAAATTTACGGACGGTAAAGAACTGTCGGTGGCTGGTGTTTTTGTGGCCATCGGTGTGGCGGGCAGCAGCGATCTTGCGAAAAAGCTCGGAGCGGAAACGGAAGGCCTGAAGATCGTCGTTGATGAAAACATGGCCACAAATTTACCGGGGCTGTTTGCCGCAGGCGATTGCACGGGCGGTATGATGCAGATCGCAAAAGCGGTTTATGAGGGCGCAAAAGCGGGGACTCAGGCTGTCAAATTTATTAGAAACAATAAGTGAAGCCGTGGGAGGTTGCTGCTTGGATACGGTTCTGTATAAGCTGCTGACGCAGGATAAACAGGCAAGAATTTTTTTTGTTGACAATGCGAAGATTATGAACCAAGCGGGTGCACCTTTTGATGGCGTCACTTTCAATGTTTTCAGCGCGGCACTGACATTTACGTGCATCCTTCACGGTATCATCACCAACGCGAAAAGAATATCTGTGAAGCTGGAGACGTCCGAGCCATCGGCATTCATGGTGTTTGGTGCTGACGCAAACGGCGACGTGCAAGGATATGTATCCGACGAACTGGCCGCGCGGCAATACAGCAGCTTGAAGGAGATGGCCGGGAGTAACGGCTACATCAAGATTGTTTACGACAATGGGGCCGATGCGGTGTTTACCGGCATTGTTGAGATTAAAGAAGATGATGTCGCGCAAAATCTGTCGCGTTATTTTCTGCAGAGCGAGCAGACGGAATCGGTATTCCGGTATTTTTGTGAAAGAGAGACTTCCGGTTTTTGTTTGAGCCGCGGTGTTTTGATACAGGCATTGCCTTTTGCCGACAGCACACTGATACCGCAATGGGCTAATAGGCTGGAAAAAGAAAAGGCTGTGATTGCCGATTGTCATATTATGAACGGAATATTGCCGGAGGTTGTTTTTGCAGACGCGGCTGTAGCGGAACAATGGCCTGTACGTTTAAGGTGCTCCTGCGACAGGCAGACGGTGCTTTTCATGCTGATGGGCCTTGGAGTCAGCGAGCTGGAATGGACAATCAATGACAACCAGGATATTGAGATCAGATGCGGTAAATGCGGGCAGCGATACCGCTTTGGCGCAGAAGAGATACAAAGCTTGATTAATATGATTGGACAAGAGAGTTAATACACGCTGAAAACTCTGCTGTCGTCCTCACATCTGTGCCGATATGCTTTTCAATCTGTTTTGGGCTGAGAAGATAAGCGAACAGTTTAAAGCATGTCACCTCGTATTAAGTCGGAACAGTTTTTCATTTGATACGGGGAACCATGCTGATGGGGAGTTGGGACTTAAAAGTTTGCAAGTGAATCTGGGCGGCGATCTGGTTTGCTGGCGAACTTACTCATAATTATTCATGCCGTCTGAGCCCGCGGTTATTTTGGGCAAGAAAGCATGAACGGCATAAAATGAGCCTTAAGCCATTGCCGTCAGGGAATATGGCTGATCCCATTCGATTCAGGTATGTATGGCGGGCTAATCCGCCGAAAGTAACAAGGCGGAAACAGAGCATGATCATCGGCGTCCTTTCTGATACGCACATTCCCAAAAGAGCGAAAGCGCTCCCGTCAGCTTTGCTGAGCACCTTTCAGCACGTTGATCACATCATTCATGCGGGCGATATTTTGAGCCTTGATGTAATCAGACAATTAGAAGAACTGGCTCCCGTCACTGCCGTTGCGGGCAATGTTGATCCGCCGGAGATGAAAGACCGTTTCGGCGATAAAAAGATACTGACTTTTGGGGCATTCCGCATCGGTGTGGTTCATGGTCATGGCAAAAGCGGCAGCACCGTCAGCCGCGCACTTGCGGCCTTTCAAAATGATACCGTTGACTGCATCGTTTTCGGGCACAGCCATATACCTTACAACCAATATCATAGCCGCGTATTGATGTTTAACCCCGGCTCTCCGACAGATAAAAGGCGCTGCAGCCGCTTTTCCTTTGGCATCATTGAGTTGAGTGACACGCTCAAAGCTGCGCATATCTATTTAAAGTAAACACATTCCGTAGAAACCAATACCATATTCATTCTCGCAGCTGAATAAGATTTACTAAATCTCTTTCAGCGGAGGGAAAGATATGAGCCGCGTAAAAATACGCTACTTTTTATTCCTCACGGTGATCATGGTCACATTGCTTGCGCTTTTCGCAAATGGTGTGTTTGAGCCGCCGCAAAATTGTTACAAAGAGCTGGCAGCCGCGGACGAGTATATGTGGTATTATCTTCCTCACGAAGCAAACAAGCAGCCTATGCCCATGGAAAAAGCGCCGTATATCAAGAATTATCATGTTCTTTATATCGGCAATGATGATGAAAACAAAATTTACCTGACATTTGACGACTGCCCTGACAATGAGAACATACCCAAAATATTGGATATACTCAAAGAGCATCAGGCTGTAGCAACGTTTTTTATGACGGAAGTGTATATTAGGGAACACCCGGACGTGATTAAAAGAATCATCAATGAAGGCTGTTTGGTTGGCAATCATACAGCAAAGCATGTCAGTGTCACACGTCTCACATATGACAGCTTTAAGGCCCAGCTGCAGGGCGTTGAAAGCGCTTATTATGAGATAACAGGCGAGGATATGCCAAAGCTTTTTCGGCCGCCGCAAGGTCTGTTTTCAGAGCAGACGCTTAAATACGCCGATGAGCTTGGTTATACAACCGTATTTTGGTCTTTTCGCTATCAGGACTGGGATGTCAACAATCAGCCGTCAAAAGACAGCGCATATCGCATCATTATGAGCGAAACGCATCCGGGTGAAATCGTATTGCTGCATTGCCAGTCGAAAACGAACGTGAGCATTCTGGACAGTGTTTTGAGTGCATGGGAGGAACAGGGGTACTCTTTTGGTCTTGTCAGCGATATTCGGCCAAAACAATAATTTTCCTTTGATGGGCGCTCCCGGATTGATTTTGTTCCAGTTTTCGGATAGGATAATGCATAGGGTACAACGACGGAATCGAGGAATATATGGCAGAACTGAGATACAATCCATTAAAAAACGATTGGCTTATGGTGGCCTCCGCGCGTCAGGACAGGCCTCAAATGCCCAAAGATTGGTGTCCCTTCTGCCCGGGATCGGGCAGGGTTCCCGATGAGTTTGATGTGTTAAAGTATGATAACGATTTCCCGGCATTATCATTAAATCCGCCGGAGCCTGACGATGTCGCAACAGACTTTTTTAAGGTGAAAAAGGCATACGGAAAATGCGAAGTCATACTTTACTCGCCAGTTCATTCCATGACGCTGCCAAAGCTGCCCGTTTCGCACATAAGAAAGCTTGTCGATTTATGGAGTGAGCGTTTCGACGCTCTGACAAAATACGAAGAAGCCAAATATGTGATGATTTTTGAAAACCGCGGCGATGTCGTGGGTGTGACAATGCCGCATCCGCATGGCCAGATTTACGCCTATCCGTTTATTCCGAATAAAGTTGAGCAAAAGTTAATAAACTCTCAAAATTATCTTAAAGAAAAAGGGAGGTGCCTTTTTTGTGACTGGCTCAAAGCCGAACAGGATGAAGACAAACGCGTGATATTTGAAAACGAGCATTTCAGCGTGATCATTCCTTTTTTTGCGGAATTCGCATACGGTACGCAGATCATTTCCAAGGCTCATAAGCAGTTCATCACTGAGTTCGGAGATGAAGAAAAAACTGCCCTTGCCAACGCAGTCAGAAATACTGTGGGTATGTACGACAGTCTCTTTGACATGCCGTTTCCGTATATGATGTGCATGTTTAATGCGCCTGTCAACACCGCTGATATCGAAGGTTTTCATTTTCATATTGAGTTCTTTCCGCCGATGCGTTCCAAGGATAAACAGCAGTTTCTTGCGTCCAGCGAGACGGGTGCCGGAGCCCACTGCAACCCCACGATGCCTGAAGAAAAAGCCTTGGAACTAAAGGCTGCGTATGATAAATACATCGCGGAGGCCGAATAATGACATATGCGGCGCTTGTCAAGGCATTCATTCAAATCTATGGCGGTTCGGACGAGGGCATACGAATATTTGAAGCGCCCGGACGGATCAATCTGATCGGCGAACATATCGATTACAATGGCGGCCATGTGTTTCCCGCTGCACTGGAACTGAAAAATATCGTCATCGCCCGTCCAAACGTCAGTGGTTTCATTAATATGGCCTCAACCGATTTACCGGATCGCATATCCGCCGAGCTTGGCAGCATAGCGAACTATAGGCGTTTGAAATGGGGCAGCTATCAGTGCGGGGTTGCGTCTATGCTGTTAGAGAGCGGCTATCCGCTTGTCGGCTGCGACCTTTTGTATCACGGCAACGTGCCGTACGGCGCGGGGCTATCGTCGTCCGCGTCTATCGAGATGGCCACCGCAATCTGCCTTGCGAAACTCGGCGGAACCAAGCGGCTTGTGCTTAAGGACTTGGCGCTGCTGTGTCAGAAAGCCGAGAATGACTACGTGGGGATGAACTGCGGCATTATGGATCAATTCATTTCCGCTGTGGGCAAAAAGGATCACGCTATATTTTTAAACTGCAGCACGCTTGACTATCAGTATGTGCCGCTGGATCTCGGAAATTATACGATCGTGATTACGAATACAAACGCGCCGCATAAGCTTACGGATTCGCAGTATAATCAGAGACGCAGCGAATGTGAACAGGCGCTTGCGGTGATTAACGCAAACGGAGGCAGCTATAAAAATCTGTGTGAAATCGGCATTGAAGAACTGAGCAGATACAAAAATCATTTCGACGACGACACGCTTTTTCGGCGTGCCAGGCATTGTGTCACGGAAGAAAAAAGAACATTATTATCCTTGCTATCACTCAAAGAAGGAGATATCATAGCTTTCGGAGCTTTCCTGAATCAGGCCAACATCTCAATGAGGGATGACTACGAAGCGACGGGCCACGAACTGGATGCGGTATTTGACATCGCGATGGGTATTGAAGGCGTAATCGGTTCGCGTATGACGGGCGGCGGCTTTGGCGGATGCAATATCAGCATTGTTAAGAAAGACAAAGCGGATGAATTCAAACAGATTATGAAAGAAAAGTATACAGAAAAAACAGGCTGTAAACCGGCGTTCTATCAATCGAATGCAGGAAATGGAGCCTCGGAGGTTACATCATGGCGGTAATGGTTGCGGGTGGCGCGGGATACATCGGCAGTCACACAGTGGCGG
>JAEZNC010000110.1 GCA_023441905.1 Bacillota bacterium
GAGTACGACTTGTTTGAGAAAATTGTGGATGCGTATCCGTGGGATATGTGCCTGATACAGTTTAATCTGCTCGATGACAACCATCAGGCGGGTGTGAAGGGGCTCAAATACGCGGCGCAAAAGGGCATCAGTGTGGCCATCATGGAGCCGCTTAAGGGCGGCATGTTCGCGAACAAAATACCCGCTGATGTGCAAAAGCTGCTGGACAGTTATGCAGAGAAGCGCTCGCTTGTCGAGTGGGCGCTGCGCTTTGTCTATAACTTCCCGGAGGCCAAGGTGATACTGAGCGGCGTAAGCAGCATGGAGCAGCTCAAGGATAACATCCGGATATTTGACGAAGCCGCGCCGGATGTGCTGAGTGCTGAAGATTTACAAATGCTCAAAGAGGTTAAAAACATATACAGGCAGCTGGTGAGAGTGGGCTGCAGCGGCTGCGGTTATTGCATGCCGTGCCCCGAGGGCATCAACATCCCCGAGATATTCAAGGTGTACAACGATCAGGCGCTTTCGGATTGGACTGAATTTGGCAAGGTGTTTTACTCGCTGATGGTTTCCAACACGGGCAAAGACGCGACAAGCTGCATCGAATGCCGAAGCTGTGAGGGCCACTGTCCGCAGGGCATTGCAATTGCCGACGTGCTCAAGGAAGCGCACGCGAGCCTGACGGCCTAAACAAAAAAGAGCCGATACATGCGGCGGTTGACGGTATCGGCGGGTTTTTAACTGATAATATCAGAAAACCGGAGAATAGCATGTCTGTTCTCCGGTTTTTGCTTCAGGACATATATATCAACTGGCTCTCATCCGACGAAATCGCAAAGTCTTAAAATACGTTCAAATCCAAATCATAATTCTTGAGGCCATGATAGTAGTTGCCTCGCTGCGTCGTGAATTTAAACACGCAGTAATCGGGGTCATTCACGCCCTGCGGATAGTACATTTCAAAGCCGTCGCGCCACAGCTTGATGCGGTGCGCCTGATCGGTGCAGACTTCGATATGCCCGACAAGCATGAGACCGCGGTAATCGGGCTCTGCGAAGAAATACACGCAGGCTTTGGGGTTGTCTATAAACTGCTTTGTGCGTCTTGCGGAGTAGTTGGTGGAAAAATAGTGGACAGGCAGGCCGTCATGCTCGAGTGCGAGCATACCTTTTGTGTTGGGAAAGCCGTCTGCATCCACCGAGGAGACGATGGCCACATTGGCGTTTTCAAACAGATCATAGATTTCTTTTTTAATCAGCTCATTCATTGATTTTTCTCACTTTCCGTTAAATTGACAAGGATTCGGTCCAGAGTCCGCTCAAAGCGGATAATGTCATCCTCTGAAAACCCGCGATAGAAGATCTCGGCCATTTCGTTTGACACGCGCGCATAGTCTTCGCTGAGCAGCTTTGCTTTTTCCGTGAGACGGATGATGATCTGGCGTCGATCGGACGGCTCGGGACTGCGTATGATGAGGCCTTGATTTTCGAGACGGTCGAGCATACCGGTCAGTGTTGTTTTGGCGAGCCCTGTCTGGCGCGAGAGCGCCACGATGGGCAGGGCATCCTTTTGCCACAGCACATAGAGAATGCGCCCCTGTGCGCCGTTGAACGCATCCACCCCGCTTTTTGCGAGCAGCTTTTCAAAAATGCGTCCTTGTACCTGCTTGATTTGAGATATAAGAAATCCACCGCGTGTTTGCATATCAAATCCTCCTACATCGGATAGTACTATATAGGATTATATGTGTCAAGAGATTATTGTCAATTTTTACTCAAATCATATATATTGACGGTATTGAGTACTTTCCGCTGCTATTATTTAAGCTGCGCGACTGGTGGAAATGAGTTCGATTGTCCAAGATGCAGTATACGTCCGATGCGCGAGATAAACAGTATGCGGGACAGCATGGCATAGTTAGATTCTTGATCTTTGTCTTTTAAATTGATTTCATAACAATGGAGAGGTCTGCCTGGCTTCGTTTTTCAATCATCAGGTTCTGTACCAATCCCGCTGCGACCAGCACGCCGCCGATTAGGTTCAGAACAGAAAAGGCACCGGTCAGCAGTATGTCGACGCCTATGCCGGAAAACACCTGACCGATAAACATCAGCAGCGTTAAATAAAACGACGATACCTTGCTGACCGCCACATTGAGCGCAAACACATACCCGACACCAAAGATACCGCCGAGGTATATCCACACCTGCGGCGACAGTGAGAAATCTGTGACCATCGGTTCATTCCCGCTTGCAAAGAAAAACGCGATCACAGCAAGGACAAGCCCGGACAGATAGTTAAAAAAGGTGCTTTGCATGTTGTTTGTCTGCTGCGAGAGGCGCGCATTGAGGGTTCTTGCCAGCACAAAAACGATGCCCGACAGCAGAGGGAAGATAATATAAACAACCGAGTTGATGCGCGAGACCAATATCATAGGAACAATACCGAGCATGACAAGCACAATGCCAATCAGCTTCTTAACGTTGAACGGATGCTTTGGCATATTGAAAAGCCCGAACTGATCAAAAGCGAGCGACGCGATGCTTTGGCCAAGCAGGCTGAGCGCGAGAATGGCCGATACGCTGATTTGACCGAACGACATATTGTTGAATATCACCGTGAAAAAGCCGACCGCGCCGCCGAGATAAAGCCAAAAAGGCTGCTTGCTCGTAAAACGCTCGCGTTTAAACAGAACAATGAACAATATGGTCAGCATGCCCAGTATGTGAATGATCACCGCGGCCGAATAGGTGCCGTAGTGCGCCCCCAGCTTTCCGTTCATCGTCACCATCACGGTGCTTAAAAGACCCAAAATCGCAGATAATGCATAGTACATATATATAATCCCTCCGTACGCAGATGATGATATCATGGGGTATTGACTTCACATATGACATATGTCACATTATATGGGGTGAATTCATGATTAAAGAAAATTTATCAAAAGAGCATATGACGGCGCTTGCAAAGTTCGGGCTTGGCGGCCTTGGCTGCGAGGACATGGCGGCGCTGTACTTTAAAAAGGATGAGTATATACAGCGTCAGGGGTATGAGTGCCCTTATGTGATGCTCGTGTTTGAGGGAAAGCTCAAGATTTACATCACGGCGCCGGATGGCAAAACGCTGTTGTATTGTTATTGCGAAGCGGGCGGCATCGTGGGTGAGGTAGAGTTTGCGACGCAGAGCGAGACGGCGGCATCCACGATACAGACCGTTACGGATGTGTGCTGCATCGGCATTCCGCGCAGCCGTTACCAAAAAGAATTAAAACAGAATATCCATTTTATGAACGCAGTGTGCACCACGCTCGGCGAAAAGCTTTTTTACACGAACGAGCACAATACCGTCACGATTTTGAACAAGCTGGAGACAAGGCTTTGCGCATATATAGCCATGACGCATGTGGGCGGATATTTCAATGAGAAGCTCACGGAGATTTCCGAAGTGCTCAGCACAAGCTATCGCCATTTGCTGCGCACGTTTCATAAGCTTTGCCATGAAGGCATACTCGAGAAAATAAACCGGGGGTATTTGATCAAGGATGAGATGCGGCTTAAGCTGAAAGGCGATCAATACCACAAGAACTAGACAAATGGATTGTATTTATCGTTACTATTATAAAGATTAAGACATAATAGAGAAAACAAAGAGAGATGACAACATGACCACAGATTTTAAAGACTTTGCATTAGACCCAGAGCTATTGAAGGCCATTCATATGCTGAATTTTAAAGCACCCACAAACGTTCAGCAGCAGGTGATTCCGGCTATTTTAGATAACAAGGATATCATTGTCAAATCACAGACGGGAAGCGGCAAAACGGCGGCCTTTGCGATCCCCATATGTCAGCTGACAGACTGGGACGAAAACAAACCGCAGGCGCTGATTATGACGCCCACCCGGGAGCTCGCGATTCAGGTGAAAGAGGATATTTTTCATCTGGGCCGGTTTAAACGCATCAAGGTGGCGGCGGTTTACGGGAAAGCCCCTTTCAGCCTTCAGGAAAAGGAGCTCAAGCAAAAAACACATATTGTTGTGGGGACGCCGGGCCGCATCATGGACCATATCGACAAAGGGACGCTGGACGTATCAAATATCAGATTTCTTGTGATTGATGAGGCGGATGAAATGCTCAACATGGGGTTCATTGAGCAGGTTGAAGCCATCATTGCGGAGCTCACAAAGTCGCGTGTCACGGTATTGTTGTCCGCCACGATGCCCGCCGATATCAAGGTGTTATGCGATAAGTATATGAAAGCGCCTTTGTATGCGGAGGTGGAAGACCAAAATACGGCGGCCGACAGGATCACGCAGGAAAGATATGACGCGGACCCCAAAGAGAAGCTGCCGCTTTTAAGAGATATCTTGATTCTGGAGAATCCGGACAGCTGCCTTATTTTCTGCAACACCAAACAGAAGGTGGATGATGTGAGCAAGGGGCTGGCTGATCTCAGATTCGCCGTTAAAAAGATCCATGGCGGTATGGAACAGTCTGACCGGCTCAGCGTGATGAACGCTTTTAAAAAAGGCGGCTTCCGGTATCTTGTGGCCACCGACGTGGCGGCGCGCGGAATCGACATCGATGCCGTGACGCTGATCATCAATTACGATCTGCCGCTGGACGGTGAAACCTATGTGCACCGCATCGGAAGAACCGGACGCGCAGAGAATACCGGCAAAGCCGTTTCTTTTGTGACGCAATATGAAAGCAAATTCCTGCTTGCGATTGAGCAGTACACCGGAAAAGCCATTGCTTTGAGGGAGCGGCCATCAAAAGAGACTATAGATAATTTACGGCATGCGTTTATTGAAAAAGTGAATGCTGCTCCCAAGCAAAAAGCCGCAAAAGGCGAACGGCTCGGTAAAGAGATTTTAAAGCTGCATATCAACGCGGGCAAGAAAACAAAGATGAGGGCGGTTGATATCGTGGGGACGCTTTGCAACATTAAAGGAATGACGGCGGCAGATATCGGCATCATCAATATCGACGATATATCCACCTTTGTGGAGATATTGAACAACAAGGGAGACATGGTATTTCAGG
>JAEZNC010000182.1 GCA_023441905.1 Bacillota bacterium
TCGGCCCGACTATTTTTTCTCCTGCATATGGTTTGTATTTGGTTTTTCCGATCAGTTCCGGCTCTCTGACTTCTTTGCCGTCCTTGTAAAAATGCTTGTATGTGGCGAAAATATACCCGTCACGACGCTTCACGGTGACTTCCTCATAGCCGTACGGTTTTGTTTTATCCACCATCACGATCATGTCGCCCTGCGGCTCAAGCGTTTCGAGCTTCTCAGAGCTCAAGCGAATCTCATCATAATCACTCGGGAAGGGTGCGCCGTATATTTCGAAATTCACCGTCTGCGCACTGCTGCTGACCCAGCAGAATATGTAGATATCATGATCCGTGTTGTTGCTGTATATAAAATCGATCGTGCCTGTGTTGATTGTGGCATCGAGCCCGCCGGCGACATAACTTAGCTTTATCGAATGTCCCTGACGGTTGACAATCTCAAGATCGGCCTTTAATACCGCGTTGTACATGGTGGTGGATACCTGACAGACGCCGCCGCCCGCCTGATCCTCGCTGCCGCCGCGCACCACAGCGGGCGCAGGCTGCCACCCGAGCTCATAAACGCGAGGCCCAAGCACGTCGTTCGTCGAAAACTCATTTCCCGGATGCAGCACATAGCCGTTAATATGCTCCACCGCTTTTTTGATGTTGTACACGCGCGACTCGCGGTTATACGGGCTTTGCCCGAACGATGTGCTGGCCCCGGCGCGCAGAACGGTATTTGCGACAAGTTCTGCCTTGGTCACCGTCGGCGGCACCTCCACAATGGGCATTATCACGGTACCGTAGGCGCGCATACGCACCTGACGCTCAACCTCGGCATACAGCGCATCCTGATTCACCTGATACCCGGCGGCTTCGTCCGTATAACTGAACCGATTCTTGCGGTCGTTCTTGTTAATCTGCACCGTTGCGTCCTTCGCGGGCACATTCACCTCAAGCGCAATTTCCGCAATACGTCTTTTGGCCGGTGACGGATTGATCGTATAATCGGTAGCAAAATCGAGGCCTTTTTTTTCGATCTCTTTTATCTTCCTGCCGATTTCCAGCCGGCTGCCTTCACGGGCCACTGCCAGCGCCTCTTTTAGTATATAATCCACATTGTCCGCAATATCAAAATCGTCTTGCCCAAGCACAAAAGGCTGCCCGTTATAGTCAACCGTCACCCGGGCGGCCGCTACCCTTTGCTGCATACGCTGCTGCACCAGCATTTTGGCTTGCGCCATCGTCTTGCCGCCCACATCGATGCCGTCGATGCGTATGCCGGTAAAGTATGTCCCCTGCCTATAGAGATCTTCCCATTGCTGAGCCGTCAGAGTGGTGTGCGAAAGCATGATTACGGCAAAAAGCGACAGCGCCAAAGCTACCGCTGCCGCGCCTGCCAGCCAAAATATTCTGTGTCGTTTATAAATCCGCTTTAACAAAATCATCGCCCTCCGAATAGAGTCATTGCCAAAATGAATATCTTTTATGCCTGAAAATCATGGTTTATTCTGCTGGACAAAAAAAGCCATATATTTTATATATATGGCCGCTTTCAGATCAGTATGGTTAATCTTGTTTTATGCGTTTTGTTTTTTCATCTGTTCTATCAATGCGGTAAGTTCTTCACAGTCTTTTTGAGACAGCTTGACATCCTTGAGCATGCAGACCAGCAGCGCCTTTGCCGAGCGATCGCTGATTTTATCGAGAAGGCACCGGCTTTCTGCCAAAATGCAGTCATCTTTTTGTACGCTCGGATAGTAAAAATTATCGCGCCCGAGCACATCGTATCCAATAAACCCTTTTCCAACAAGGCGTTTGACATAGGTGGCGTATGTGTTGTATTTCCAGTCCATCTTGTCTCCCATCAGCGCGATGATCCCCGACATCGTGAGCGGTGACTTTTGCCACAAAGCCGACATCACTGCCCATTCCGGCTTCGTCAGTGTCGTCATTCTTTTCACTCCTCTCTGAATTGCATCTCCCATTCGCCCTCGCGAAACGACTACCTGCTAAAAACCACAACTACTATTGTAGTTGTGCAAAGGCCGTTTGTCAACCTTTGTTGTGAGAAGATACGTATCATCCCATGGCTTTTCGCTGTTGGACAAAAGACCCTTCGCCTCTCTCAGGGTGACACATGCTGCTGTATGCTCACAGCCTCTTTTGTCATACCGAGCGGAGCGATAGCGAAGTGACTACGAAGTGGAATGGTATCCCATGGCTTAACTCTCTTTGACGTGGGATGCTAATCCACTTCGTAGTCAACAAGCTCAGCATGACAACTTCGTTGTCCTCTCTTCCCGTCCTTCTGTCATGCTGAACGGAGTGAAGCATCCCATGGCTTTTCGCTCTAGGCCGTGGGACCCTTCGCTTCTCTCCGGGTGACAAAAGTTACTGCCTGCTCAAAGTTTATATTTTCATGCTGAACGTCGTGTTTATTCGCCGATGATCTTAATCAAGAGCTTCTTTTGGCGCATGCCGTCAAATTCTCCGTAAAAAATCTGCTCCCACGGCCCAAAGTCCAGGCGACCCTCTGTGACAGCCACTACAACCTCGCGGCCCATCACCGTGCGCTTTAAATGCGCGTCCGCATTATCCTCATAGCCGTTATGCGCATACTGGTTATACGGCTTTTCGGGTGCCAGCTTTTCCAGCCATCGCTCGAAATCCGCATGCAGGCCGGGTTCGTCGTCGTTGATAAACACGCTCGCCGTGATATGCATCGCATTGACAAGGCACAGCCCTTCACGAATACCGCTTTCAGCCAGCGCCGCCTCCACCTGCGTTGTGATATTGATCATTTGCCGTCTTTTTTGAATATTGAGCGTCAAAACCTTTCGATAGCTTTTCATTTGTCGCCTCCCGTTTTTGTCTATCATAAAGGTATTCTGACGCTCTGACAACCCGCTCAGCTCAATCTCTTGCCTATAGCCTTTTCTTACTGGCAAACAGGAATATCAAGCCCGCCGCTACAGTCAGCACGGCCATCGCCAAGAAGCCGGTTCGCATACCACTCATTTCGCTGAGAGCGCCAAAAGCGGCCAATATCAGCAGCCCTGAGAGATTGATTAAAAGCGAATTCACCGAAAGCACCGTGGCCCGATGGGATGAATCCGTCTCACGCTGCAAACGTCCTTCGGCGATAATAGAGGCGCTTGACATCAGCACGTAGAATAAACCACAAAGCAAAAGCCCGGCCGATGTGAAAAAGTAGGCCGATACAAAGAGAAACAACCCCGCGACTGCGGCCAATATGCAGACACCGCCAAGTGTTTTTATCAATCTTTTCACCCTGCAAGCGAGCCATGCCCCCAATGCCTCCATCCCTGTCCGCGCCGCTCCCCAGATACCGATCCATGCGATCGGCAGACCGACGTGTTGCGCATACAGCTGATCATATTCCTCTAAAACCCCCGGCAGCACAGCGAGCACCACGCATAGCATCAACAGTCTGATAATGTTGGCATTTTTTTTAGATATGAGCAGACCTGTTTTCAATTGCTGAAAATGCGACCTCCACGTGATTCCTTCCTGCGCGTTTGTTTTTTCATCCTTAAGCAGCATCGCGAAGCAAACGGAAAGTGCAATTGACCCCACAGATACAACGGCAGCTGCTTGAAAACCGGATTGTGATATCACTCCCCCCAGCACCATGGCGACAGCCGTGGCGAGACCTGAACAGAATCGCAGCCGTCCGGCGTATTTTTCATATTCGCCTTCCATTTTGTTGGTACTGAGTATATCAAATAACAGCGCCTCCGTGCTTCCCGAACAAAATGCTTCCTGTATACCCCAGAACACAAAACCTGCCGCAAATTGAAAATAGTCCTGTGCAATCAACCATATTGTGAACCCCGCCAGTTTGAGCATTGTGCCCAGTATTATTAATTTTCTCCTGCTCCATAAATCTGCCAGCATACCCGACGGGATTTCCAATACAAACACCGGAATGCTCCAGATCATTAACAGCGAGGTGATTTCGATCGTCGACAAGCCCTTCGACTCAAACATCAGCATATATACAGGATAAAGCGGTACAAATTCTCTGAAAAAACCGTGCAGATAAAAGGGAATCAATTTTTTTGTCATACTTTAAAAGACCTCCGAATTCTTTTATTTGTTAAACGATACAAATAAAATTGGGAGGTGCTCGGATAGAAACACAAAAAGCCGATAAGCAAAATGCTCTCCGGCTGATAGCGAAAATGCCAGCTTTTAATTTATAAGACTATTGGCCTGTGTCTATATAGCTCAAACGAAACACTGTCTGGCTCCTTACTTTGGTAATTTATTATATCATTTGAGCCTTCATGAAGCAAACCTTTCGATACATTCAGCAAAATCCAGCAATGGGCTTGCCTTATACACCATCACGGTCAGCGGACTGCTTCTTTGTGGTGCGGCTGTTGTTCTGGGCATCCGCCGTGATGGGCGTCTGCCCTTTGCTTTTCTTCTTTCTGGCCTGTTTGTTATCG
>JAEZNC010000101.1 GCA_023441905.1 Bacillota bacterium
TCAGAATCTTTTTCATCGTTTATCCCTCAATATCTTTAAAATATACTGACACTATCCTTTAATACACTTTCGATCACGAAATCAACGCGACGGTTGCGTGCTTTGTTTTCCTCAGTATCATTAGGCGCAATAGGATGATATTCTCCAAGACCCGTTTGCGTAAGCTTATAAGGATCCATATCCAATGTCTGCAGATAATGCAGAACACTTAGCGATCTTGCGCTCGACAGATCCCAATTATCAATATACTGGCTGTTTTGTATTGGGACGTTATCCGTGTGGCCTTCGATATGGATCCATCTGATTAATGAGTCGTACTGTTTAAGAATTTCGCAGATTTCAGGCAGTATTTCCTTCGCACTCGGTTTAAGCACCGCGCTGCCCGAATCGAAAAGCGCCGATTCGTTCATCGTCATCAATATCGCGTTGTCCTGCATTGTTACATTAAGGTCTTCCTGCAGACCGTTGATTTCAACGTGCGATTTGATTTTATCATAGAGTTCACTAAACTTTTCTTTAATTTCGGCGATCTTAGCCTGATTCTCGGCGTTCTCCGCCTGTTCAGACGGGTCAGGCGTTGGCTCAGGCAGGTTCCACGATGTTTCATCCAGCGTATCCTCAGCCGCCTTGACATCTCCGGGGTCGAGCGCTTGTATCGCCACAAATGGCGTGCCTGAAAGTGAGCTGACGATTTCTTCCCACTTTTGTGCGTCTATCGTGGAAAAAGAAAAAAGCAGAACGAAAAAAGTCAGCAACAATGTGACCATGTCGCCGTACGTGTCCATCCAGTATGCGCCGTCTCCTGCTGAATGCTCTTTTTTTCTTTTTCTCATAAGCCCCCTCCAAAACTACAGCTCCTTGACCTCGGGATTCGTCGCATCCTCGGCACTTGTCCTTAGATCACGGCGCGCAATAAAGGCTGTCAGTTTGTCCTTAATAATGCGCGGATTTTCTCCGTCCTGTATGGATAGCAGCCCTTCGAGATAAAGCTCCTTTTGCAGGCTTTCCATATCGCTTTGTACCTTAAGCTTTTTTGCTATCGGCGTAAACACAAGGTTAGCCAGAATAACACCATAGAACGTTGTGACAAGGGCGACGGCCATACTCGGCCCTAAAGCGTTCATATCATTTAAATCCTTAAGCATATTGATCAGACCGATCAATGTACCGATCATACCATATGCGGGAGAGTACGATGACATACTGAGAATTATCGCCTGCCCCTGTGAATGCCGTTCCTCAATAAACGCAATTTCCGTCTCCAGCACGTTTTTGACGAGCTCCGCGTCTGCACCGTCTACAATGAGCATCACGCCTTTTTGCAAAAACGGATTGTCGATATCCGTCAGCGCATCCTCAAGAGCCAGCAAACCTTCTCGGCGGGCAATGTTGGCAATTCGGATAATCAACTCAATATCATCGTTGAGGTCAATATGCGTGGTTTTGAATGCTTTTTTCACCACTGTCCTCAAGGATTTCAATGCTTTTCCAGGATAGGACACAACCGTTGACGCGATGACGCCCCCAAAAACAATAAAAATTGAAGGGATATTAAAAAAGGAATCAAGCTGCCCATCAATCAATATGGATACACCTATACAGCCAAGTCCGGCAAGAATGCCGATTATTGTCGTTTTTTCCAATCAAAACACCTCTATCACTCTTTAACCTTGACAATGTCTGAGGAAAAGATTTTTCTCTTGTGCTCGATAATAAGGGTTTGAATTTGCTCGCTGGTTTCTGCAACCACTATTTTGCGCCCAGAAACCATTGAAATGACAGTGTTCGGTGTTTCCTCTACAAATTCAATCAACTCACAGTTAATCAAAAATTCCTGATCGTTTAAGCGATGAACACGAATCAAGTCCATCATCCCCCTTAGATTATTTTAATGAGGCGAAGGAACCGTTCCTCCGCCCCATCAGCGGATCAATTATCTGACCATGTTCACGAGTTCTTCAAGCATTTGGTCGGTTGTGGTGATAATTCTCGAGTTGGCCTGGAAGCCCCTCTGTGTGACGATCATGTCGGCAAATTCTGCCGTTAAGTCCACGTTTGCCATTTCCAGCGTACCGGGGTTGATTTTGCCGGAACCGTTCGTAGACGGCTGGCTCACAATCGGCATACCGGAGTTAACCGTCCTTCTGTACGAGTTTTCACCGCTCTTTTCGAGGCCGTTCGGGTTGGGGAATGTCGCGACGGCAATCGTGCCAATATTCACAGTCGTGCTGCCATTCAACGCCGAAATCTGTCCCTTGCTGTCGATGGACACGTCGGTGTAGGAAGGATTGATATGTATTGTCGATAAGGTGTATGCCGGCGCAGTTCCTGTCAAGCCCATGACATATTTGCCGTTTGCATCAACAAGGTCGTTGTTGCTGTCTAGATAAAGGTTTCCTGCGCGTGTGTACGTATAATCCCCCGGGCTATTCTGAATGACAAAGTAGCCGTCTCCATCAATCGATAGGTCGAGTGCATAGCCTGTATACTGCGGTGTCCCTTTCGTGTGCATCACGTCGATTGTCGCAACCTGCACGCCAAGGCCGATCTGCTGCGGATTCGTGCCTCCGCTGGTGCCGCCTGATGTAGAAGCAGGTTTTATCGTCTGGCTGTAAATGTCCTGAAATATCACGCGGCTCGATTTGTAGCCGATTGTGTTAACGTTGGCAATATTGTTGCCGATCACATCCATTTTTGTCTGGTGGTTTCTCAGTCCGGTCACGCCGGAATATAATGAACGCATCATAGTGGTTATACCTCCTCAGTTTGTGGTTGTTCCCCTGCCGGGGGTTGGGCAGCCGCTTCCGTTGCGATCTCCATGATCTTGGAAATCGGTACATTCGTCCCATTGACCACGGCATAGACGGCGCCGTCTTTCACGATCAGCTTATCGACTTTGCCGGTTACCGTTGTTGTCTGGTTGTCGGTCCCGGTCATCTGGGCCGTTACCGTTTTGCCGATCAGACTGGCACCCTGCAATAGTTGCTGCTCCAGTTCTGAAGACTGGGAATCCATCACGCCCGTGACCTTTTTGGCGTCATAATATTTGTCGCCAATCAACAGATAGTTGGTTCCGTCCTCATTGACCACGCCGCTCACTTTTCCATACACCACATCAGAACCGTCCTGCACATATGCGATTTTGCCGATCATGCTATAAGCTTGTGTGGTAGCAAAGCTTGTGCTCATTGAGTTCATTGCCTCCAGCGCCGAAAACTGGGCCATCTGTGCCAGAAACTCACCGTTATTTGTGGGTTCCATTGGGTCTTGGTTCGACATCTGGGCCACAAGGATCTTCAGGAAATCTTCCTGTCCCAGTTTAGTGCCCGTTGTTCGCTTGCTTTTTTGATAATCTTCTAGCGTCCTCGCCGCCGATGACGAGGATGCCGCATCTACTGTCGCCATAATGCTATCTCCTTCTAGGCAAGATACTCAACCGAGCTGCCAACGTGGGCGTAACCAGCCATCTGAGATATCGTCTCAAATGCTCCGGTTCCCGCAATCTGTTCCAGTGAAACGTGCATCCGGCCGCTTTGTTTCTTCCCGCTGCCGCTTTGGCTGAAAGAACGCTGGTCGGCACTCGTTTGCATCTGGCTCTGATAGGTGACATCGATGTTGGTCACCGCGATGCCCTTGTCTTTAAGCGCCGCCTGCAAGGATGATACCTGATCGGCAAACATGCCTTTCACATTCATGTCATCCGTTTTGATCTGCATGCGAATCTCACCGTTCTGCATGGAAAGCTTGATGTTGACTTTACCGAGGAAATCGGGTTTGAGTTCCACATCAAAGTCATATTTTCCGTCGGCGGCCTGCGCGCTCATCTTGTCCACAATGCGTATCACATTGTCTTTCACAAAATCAGGTGTTTTGGTCTCGGGTGCTTTGGCCGCATGCTGCAAGCTGCTTATTTCCGCTTTTGCGGTTGGCTGCAAGCTGACAGCCGCATCGGTTCTCTGCGTCTGCACCGTCTGCTCATCAGACGAAGCTGTTTTCACTTCGGGTTTTACCGCCTCCGCCGCATTCGTCTCTGGGCCTGCCGTTTTTTCAGCGGCAGCCAATTGAGCGGGCATATCAGCCGTTGTTGCGTCTGACGGTTTCACCCCCATTGCCTGTGTTTGCGGTTCCCCAGTCTGCACAGGAGTGTTTGCTGTGTTTTGCCCAGCATCAGCCGATTTGGCATCCTGCGTCACCGTTTTCAGCTTGATCAGCAAGCTGGCAATCTTATCCGCCAGGGCTATGTTATCAGCTGCTCCGGCTGCCTGTGTCATGGCCGGTATGTCGCCTGCATTCTGAACGGCAGGCTCCTGCACCGATTTATTATTGGTACTCTCGAACGAGCCCAAATAGTCGCCAACTGCTTTGGCTATGGCCTGCTGCAGCTCTATGGGCAGCTTGTTCAGTTGGTCTTTGGACAGCATCCTTGCATACTTTTCTAACGCTCCTGTTTGCTCCATGTTTTGCGTCAATCCTTGAAGCAATGTGTCCGCAGCCTGTCCGGCGGCTTGGTCGCCAGCCGTTTGGCTGCTCGCAGGAGGGAGGTCAGATTGATAATCCAGCAAACCGAATCCTTCGAGAATGCCAACAATTTGGGGGGGGTCTTGTGCGTCCGCTAAATTGACGGCCATGCTGTTATCCTCTGTATTGCCGCCGGACTGATTGACAACCGCTTGGGAAATGCCATAAGGCACTTCGTCAACATTGATGCAGTCTTCCAGCTTTTTCTTAAATGCCAGAGGTTCCTTCCTGCCGACATCGCTTTTCTGCACCATCCCCGGCTGTTTGATTGTTTCAGTACCGGCTTTTATCGGTATCTCAACCGACTTAACAGGTATATTTGGCAATAACCTTCCTCCTTCCTATTCAGTTTTCGTCGCATCAAACGCCTCCTTCTAACTGCTTTGTTTCATCATCTCCGATAAAACTTTCGACGCAGTCTTTGAGTTCAAATTGGAGAGTATTTTAGACGCGCTGTCGCTGTTCATATTAAGCAGCAGATCCACGATGTACTGCGTATCCAGTCCCGCAATCATTTTAACGGCTGTTGCCGCATCCATCTTCTCAAACATTTTGGCGGCGGTTTGCAGATCGGTCTTCGCCTGCTCAGCCTGAACCTGCGCACCGGCCTGCCCCTGCTGGGACTGCTCTTTCTCCGCAACCGCGGCTTCTCTTGTTTCAAGCTCCTGTTCGCGCTTGTCTAACTCTCCTTTTGTATTATCGAGCGTTTGCTGCTTTTCCTTAAGCTTTGCTTTTTGATCATCCAGTTTTGTTTTTTCGGCATCCAAATCCGCCTGCAGGTTTTGCAGGTCAGTCTGCAGCGCGGCGAGCTCGGCATCGGTTAAAACGCCCTCCACCTTAGGCTGGCTCGCCTGCAAAAAGTCGATCACCTGTTGCTTGATGCCGCCCACATCAAAATAAACGCAAGCCGCACCGCCGATGATCAGCACAATCAAAAAAATGCTGAACACAGCAGCTCCCGACAATTTTTTCTTTTGTTTTTTAGGTTTGGCGGGGTTTGCGGATTTGGCCGATGCGGATGTCTGCGGCTTTGCCGGCATTACGGGCATGGGCGGCCTTGTTGCCTTTTCTCTTTTTGCGCCTTGCTGGCCTTCCTCTGCATCCAGTCTGTCGTCTCTGTCCTGTATAGCCATATTTTTTGATTCCTTACGTTATTGATACTTTATATGACACCACGTCATCAATAAACTTATCCTGCTGCTTTTTTACCTCGGCAAGATATTCTTTGTATTGGTTTTCACGCAAATTGTCGAGCAGTTTAATCTCTTTGCGCACACTGACAAGCTTTTGCATCCACTCTTCTTTTTCTTCCTCGAGCTGCGCAATATGCATCTGCAGGGCAGCCATTGACGTTTTTGCGCTGTCAAAATAAGAATCGAAATGATGAGCGCGATGCACTGCCATCCCTTGCGATACTTCGTCCGTGAACTCACACTTTGTCCTGTCAAAGCAGCCGCAGACCGCCGCAAGTTGGTCTTTACTCGCGTGGATTCTGGCTTCAATCATACCGATCTGAAGCTTGTGCTGCTTTTCAAGGCTTAATTGCATGTCGTACCACGACTGCAGCGAAAACACAAAACGCTTCATTCTTTCTCACTTCGCCTGTCGTAAATTTTGTTTACGATTTCCATCGTCTCGTCGAATGAATACCGTTCATCCACCTGCTGACGCAGCAGGCCGGTAATTGAATCGTTGAGCGCGATCGCCTCGTCAATCTTCGCACTGGATCCGGGTTTATACGCGCCGATGGATATGAGATCCTGCGCGTCCTTATAGGTGGACATCACGCCTTTTAAGTAGGACACTTTCTTTAACGCATCCCGTTCCATCACATCCGGCATCAGTCTGCTGACGCTTTGCAGCACGTCGATAGCCGGGTAATGATTGCTGTTGGCCATCTTGCGCGTGAGCACGATGTGACCATCGAGTATGCCTCTGACCGTGTCCGAAATGGGCTCGTCCAGATCGTCGCCTTCCACGAGCACGGTATAAAGGCCCGTAATAGACCCATTGCTGCACATGCCCGCGCGTTCAAGCAGCTTGGGCAGAATCGCATACACCGAAGGCGTAAATCCTCGCGATACGGGCGGCTCGCCTATCGCCATGCCGATTTCGCGCTGCGCCATCGCAAAACGTGTGAGGGAGTCCATCATCAGCATCACATCGAGCCCCTGACTGCGGAAGTATTCCGCAATCGCCGTGCCCACCATGGCGGATTTAAGGCGTACGAGCGCCGGCTGATCCGACGTCGCAATCACGAGAATCGAGCGTTTCAGCCCTTCTTCCTTGAGGTCCTTTTCAATAAAATCCCGAACCTCGCGTCCTCTCTCGCCAATCAGTACAATCACATTGATATCGGCTGAGGTGTTTCTCGCAATCATACCGAGCAACGTGCTTTTCCCAACGCCGCTGCCCGCAAAAATGCCGATTCTCTGTCCCTTGCCGAGCGTCAGCATAGAATCGATCGCTTTGATGCCGAGCGGCAGTTTCTCAGTGATACGTTTTCTCTCAAGCGGACTTGGCGGGTTGTTCATAATCGGGTAATAATCGTCCGGCTTGATTGGCCCGAGCCCGTCCATCGGGTTCCCAAGGCCATCGAGCACACGCCCGAGAAATGCGTTGCCCACCGCCACCTTGAGCGCCCTGTTGTCGGAAATCACGTAGCTGCTCGGCCCCACACCCGACAAATCGCCGAAGGGCATCAGCAGCACCTTTTTTTCCTTAAACCCCACCACTTCAGCCAAAATGTATTTAGACTTGTCATCGGTATAAATGCGGCAGATATCTCCAAGCTTGGCGGAAAGACCAATGGCTTCCACCGTCAGGCCGTATATCTGGCTGACCCTGCCGCCGTATTCAAAAAAATCTTTATCGTGAAGCGCATCCTTTAAGCGTTGCGTTCTCGCAAACATATCATTCACCCTGCTCGCTTAAATACTGAGCGATTTTACCCAACTGCATGGGCACCCCCGCATCAACAATCTCGCTGTCCGCCTCTATAATGCAGCTGCCTTTGGGCAGGTTGGGGTCGGCAATCACGTCAACCGATGCGGTTTGCACCTCATGACGCAGCCACTGGCCGTCGTCTTTAAAATACCTCGCATAATCTTCCTTGCTCACATACAGAGAAAAATCGTCGGCATGCCTGATGCTGGAGACCGCCCGCTTGACGATCTCTCTATATACACTGTCGTTCGCATCCAATTGCAGATTCACAATCTTTTCAGCAACATCCATCGACAGCGACAGAATATCGGATTCAAGCGTTTGATAGAGGTTCTGCCTGTAAGCCTCCACGCGGGACATCACATTCTTTATCTCTTCGTGCTTGGCCATAAGTTCGTCGGCGGCCGCCTGTCTGCCCTCCGCAAGGCCCTGCTCATAGCCTTCGCTGTGCGCGGTTTCCTTGATCTGCTCGGCCTCAACGCGTGCATCAAACAAAATCTGCTGCGCCTTTTCATTCGCGCTTTGAATGTGCCTCTGAGCCATCTCGCGCACAGCAGGCGGAAGCTGTTCCTCGTCCTGTTCACTGAGTATTTTCTCGAGGATCTTCTCTTCCCGCCGGATCGTCTCTTTCGGCGTAATGACGATGAACGACCGGTTTTGATTCATGTTATCTATCAGCGTTTTGTCTATCTTATACAATCAGCTCATCCCCCGAATTGCGCGCGATAATGATTTCGCCCGAATCGTCGAGCCTTCTGATCACATTGACGATCTTCTGCTGCGCTTCTTCCACGTCTCTGACCCTGACCGGCCCCATATATTCCATATCTTCCTTGATCATTTCCTGCAGACGCTTACTGATATTATCAAAAATGACCTTCGCCACCTCGTTGGTCGCGCCCTTAAGCGCAATAGCGAGATCGCGGTTGTCGATCTCCTTGAGCACGCGCTGTATCGACTGGTTGCCGAGCTTGACGATATCCTCGAATATGAACATGCGCTTTCTGATTTCTTCCACGAGCTCTGCGTCCGATTCTTCGAGCGCCTCAAGCAGATGCCGCTCTGTGCCGCGGTCCACGCTGTTTAATATGCTCACAAGGCTGTCGATGCCGCCTGTGAGGGTTTGGTCGCTCACGCTGAGCGTGGAGAGCTTTTTCTCGAGCACGCGCTCGGTTTCTTTGATGTATTCCGGCGAGGTGATGCCCATATTCGCGATACGCGCGATCACACTCGTCTGTTTTTCAAGCGGCAGCGCCGAGAGAATCTGCGCGGCATTCTTGGGGTCCACATACGAGAGTATCAGCGCGATTGTTTGCGGGTGTTCCCCTTGTATGAAGTTTAGCACCTGTGTGGTGTCGGCTTTGCGTATAAAATCAAAAGGCTTCACGCGCAGTGACGCGGAAAGCCTGCCGATCAGATCATCGGTGCGGTCTTGTCCGAACGCTTTGTTCAAAATGTCGCGCGCGTAGTCAATACCGCCTTCGGAAATGTACTTGCGCGCAATGCACATCTGCATGAATTCGTCAACCACCGACTCTTTGATCTCGGGATCCACACGTCTCATGCTCGTGATGCTTAAGGTGAGTTGCTCCACCTCTTCTTCGGTTAAGTATTTAAATACTTTGGCGGCATAATCCTTGCCCATTGTGATCATGAGTACAGCCGCTTTTTCTTTTGTGTTCAGTTTTTCACGCGTCATATCTGTGCTCCTAATCTTCGTTCAGCCAGTTACGCAGCAAATTTGCCACGGATTCCGGATTTTTGCCTATATAATCTTCGAGTATTGAAAGCTTGTTGTCTGTTTTTTCAAAGTCCTCCAGCTTGATTTCATCGAACGAGGGCTGGGGCATGTCCATCTGCCCCGGAATGATTTCCTCATCGGCGATATAGTCAAACCCGCCTTCGGCAAGAACGGGCTCCGGTTTCCTTTTAAATGTGCGTATGATCATAAAGAGGAATATCATCACAATCAGCACAGTGGCGAGTATGATCATCAGGCGCGTGGTTTCCGCGCTCTGCATGCTGCTAAGCATTTCCTTCTGCTCATTTAAAGCATCCTGGGCAGCCGTATCGTCCACCTTCGCAAACGGCAGCGACATCACCGTGATGCGCTCCGGATCCACGCCGATGGCTGTGGTCACCAGTTGTTTGAATTCTTCGGAATAATCGTCCACTGCATCGCTGTTGATGATGACCGAAACGGACAGCTCTTCGATTTTGCCTTTTGCTTCATCGATCTTCTTATTGATCTGGTTCAGCTCGTAATTGACCTCACGTGACACCTGTATATACGCCGAATCATCTGCGCTTTCTCCGAGGCTATTCAGATACTGAGACGCATTGCCGTTTGCATCGAAGCCGGCCACATCGCCGGTGGAGTCGCTCGCGATCTTCTCGAGCAGCTCTTTGGTGCTTACCGGAAGGCCCTCCGTGCTGCCCTCCACAGGCGGCGCAAATTCCACCGATTCGGTCGTCTTGGAATCAAAGTTGAGCTTGACGTTAACCGTCGCCCTGACGTTGGCCTCTCCCACAACGGCAGCCAACAGGTTGGTCACCTGCGTTTGCATATCCTGCCGCACTTCATCCTGCAAGCCCATCTGCGTATCCACGCCGTTGATCACACTCTCACCATTGGTTGAGTAGGCGTTCAAATTGGAATCCATGATGCGCACATCTTCCACAGCCATGCCCGCAACGCCGCCCGCCACCACATCCGCAATGGTCTTCGCTTCGCTGTCAGACAGCTTCTGGTTGCTTTTCAGCGTGAGCATCACGGAAGCCGTCGGCTTCGTTTCGTCTTTCGACAGCACGTATGAACTGGATTCCCCGAGGTCAAGGTTGACAATTGCGTCCTCAATCTTGTCCATCTGAAGAATGGTCTGTCTTAAATTTTCCTGAATCTGAAACTGGTAGTATTTATTCTTTTCCATGTCCGTCATGCCGAGGCCTGCCGCGTTCTGGAAAATCTCGTTATTGAAGCCGCTGCTCGGGTATCCTTGTGTAGCGAGCTGCATTTTTACGTCTGTCGCCGCGCTCTCCTCCACGAGAATCGTGCCGGTTCCCTGCGTTTTATAGTCCGCGCCCATTTCATCGAGAGCCGTCATCACTTCGCCCGCTTCGGCCGGGCTC
>JAEZNC010000272.1 GCA_023441905.1 Bacillota bacterium
ATACAGGGACGAAGTCAAGAAAAATTTCATACTTAAAAGAGTATATGATGATGTCATCAAAGATGTAACGGTTACCGACGAAGAGGTGAAAGAAAACTACGACAGTCAGGTCACCATTCAGCAAGGCAACATTAAAAATCAGCCGTCTTTCGTTGAAATGCAGAAGCAGCTCGGCAGCAAGGTGCTCGTTTATCCCGAAGGATATATGAATGTGCGGCACATTCTGCTGAGCTTTGACGACGAAACAAAGAGCGCAGCCACCACAGCATACGGCGAAAACAATACGAGCGAATATGACAGGCTGACTTCTGAGGGAAAAGCCGCTCTGCAGACCAAGATCGACGATATCCAGTCGCGTCTCAGCGCCGGTGAGGATTTCGGCAAGCTGATGGAAGAATATAATGACGACTCTTTTTATTCTATTGAACCGTACAACACCGAAGGAACGGAAATCGGGCCCTACACAACCGAGGACATCCCCGGCTATCTCGACGCTGTGGCCAAGCTTACCAAGCAAGGCGAGGTCAGTGAACCGCTCGTCACATATAACGGCGTTTACTTGATTCAGTGCGTCAAAATGCTTGCGGGCGTTGTGCCGTATGATGACGTGAAAGAAGAGATGACGACCAATCTGCTCACCGGCAAACAGTCAACAGAATGGGATACCGTCACAAAGGGCTGGATGGATGAAGCGAAGACAGCGGGTGTGCTCAAAGTCTATCCCGAAAGATTCTAACCGAAAGTCTATGCCAGCGCCGCTTAACGCGGCGCTTTTTTATTGTCAAAAGCCCCCTTCGTTAGGTGCCAATAAAAAAAGCTGTCAAAACGAGCACCTCATCAGTCGCCTGCCGGCGACAGCTTCTCCACGAGGAGCAGCCTTGAAAATGTGTCTTTGTTCACTGATTGACAAGGTTCAGGCGAGGAGTGACTTGGAAAACCCTTAAGGACACGGTGATGAGGTGTCAATATAAAGCTGTCAAAACGAGCACCTCATCAGTGGCCTGCCGGCGACAGCTTCTCCACGAGGAGCAGCCTTAAAATAAGCCTTTGTTCACATATTGACAAGGCTCAGACGAGGAATGACTTGAAAATCCCTTGAGGACACAGGGGTGCAAAACGCCAGAGTGGCTGATCTTATGCCATTCTTTCTGCCCCGGTCAGCACTTTATCGGTGACTCACTCCCAATAAACAGTTAAGAAATATGGTGGAGCTTAACGAGTGGATTTCGTTATGCCGTTGCCAGCTCCCAAGGTATACCGTCAGACAACGCCGGGAAGTAGAGCTTATTTCGATCAGTAATCCGTCGTTTTGCGAGAACAGATTTTCATTTGCGGCTATGCATATCATCCATTTGGTGGCATAATTAAATAGATAAAACTTGAGGAGATGCCGCATGGACATCATCCGGTATTTAGAAACACAGTTTGCTCCGTTTTCAGAAACCCCGTTCAATGCTGTCGACAGTCTGATTCTTTCCAAGCTGGCTTATGTCCGCTTTGAAGGCATTGTCCCCTTATTAACTGACAGAAAAAAGAGCGTTTGCATAACAGAACTGCTCCAAGCCGAAGCGTTTCACTCCATGTTTTTAAATTTAAGCGACAGAGAGACTCATTTAAAGTTTCTTTTTGCGTTTGCGGCCAGCCCGCGGTTTCGCCGCACTCACCTGAATTTTTACGTCAACCACTCGGACTCCGTGACGGAAAAGCAATTTTCCGCCGTCACATTTCTGCTGGATGACGGGACGGCCTACATGGCATACCGCGGCACCGATGCCACATTCATCGGGTGGAAAGAGGATTTTAATATGGCCTATTTAAGCCCTGTTCCGTCGCAGCAGGACGCTGCCGGTTACATATGCGCTGTCGCAAAGCGTATAGGCAAATCGGTTCCCATCCGAATCGGCGGACATTCGAAGGGCGGCAACCTCGCGGTATATGCCGCAACGAAATGCGGCCTCCCTGTTCAAAAGCGCATCATCGGCGTTTACAATCACGACGGCCCGGGGTTTAAAGACAGCCTTTTTGAAACGCCTGAGTTTCTGCGCGTTAAAAACCGCATACACACCACACTGCCGGAATCATCGCTTGTGGGCCTGCTGCTGCGCCAGTATAACGACTATAACGTGGTGAAAAGCACCCGGCGCGGCATCAAACAGCATGATCCGTTTTCATGGATCATTGAAGGCTGCGATTTTGTTTATTCCGGCGAGCTTAGAAACAGCGCAAAACTTCGCAACAAGACACTGGACGAGTGGCTTGAGACGCTGACGGACGAAAAACGCAAGCTCTTTATCAATACTCTATTTGATGTGCTGGACGCCACGGAAGCCGACACGCTTCACGAGCTGTCTCAGGAATGGCACAAAAATGCGACGGCCATACTGTACGCGATCAAGAGCATAGACCCCGAGACGCGCCGGTTCGTATTTCAGACGATAACTGAATACGCAAAAATGTCGTTGAAGAACCGTTTCAGATCAAAGAACGAGGATGCAACAGCCGGGGCTTAGCGGATCAGATAAACCCTGTGTATTTTTGCTTCATGGCCAATATGCGGCGCACGCTTTCTTCCAGCCGTTCCCGGGTAATACGGCCGTCCTGCACCGCCTGATTCAGTGAATCAATGATATCCTTTTGTAAGCTCACATGCTTGCCGATCAATACGATATCGCCGCCGGCAAGGATATGCCGCACAGCTCCTTCTCCCACCGTGCACTGACACCTCAGCCCCTGCATACGCATATCGTCCGAGATGACAACGCCCGTAAAGCCCATCGTGTCGCGCAGCAGCCCCGTAATCACCGTCGGTGACAGTGACGTGATCGATTCGCTGTCGAGCTGTGGGTAAGACAGATGGGCCACAAGCATCGCGTCGATGCCTTCGTCAATAGCAGCCGCAAACGGGATGAGTGAATAGCTCATCATCTCCTCTAATGATACATCGCTGACGGGCAGCGTTAGATGAGAATCTTCGTTGGTATAGCCATGCCCCGGAAAATGCTTCCCAAGAGAGGCCGTTCCTCCGTCGTGAAGACCTTTCACTGCTTCGCGAATCAGCACAGAGACCTGCACCGCGTCGCTGCCGAACATACGGCTTGCAAGAAACGTCTCGGACGGATGATGAGCGATATCCAGCACAGGCGCAAAATCAATCATGATGCCGGTTTCACGCAGTTTTTGCCCAATCTGTTTATACTGGTCGTAAACGCGCTGCGCATCGTTTTGTTTTCCTAAATTGCGGGCCGACTGTGTTTTCGGGTCCCATTGGCCTTTAAACCTTTCCACCCTGCCGCCTTCCACATCAAGGCCGATCATCACAGGAATTCCCTTGGTGCTGTACGCTTGAATCTTATCCGCCAGCGCTTTTGTCTGCTCGAATGTCTCGGTATTCCACCCGAACAGCATCACGCTGCCAATGCAGTTTTCGCGCATCAGCTGGGCGTATTCATTATCCATATCCTCCGTGCCCGTAAAACCGATCATTACCATCTGGCCGATCAGTTCCTCATCGCTCATCGACGCGATCAGACCCCCAATCGGGTCGGGTGTCGGTTCCGGTGTCGGCTCCGGTGTCGGCTCTGGCGTGAGTGCAGGCGTGGGTGCAGGCGTGGCTATGGCGGCGGGTGTCTCATCCGGCACCGTTTGGCTGACCGCCACGCCGCTCGGTATGCATCCCGCAAATAGTATCACAATCGTCAGCAAACCTGCCAGACATAGGGTTCTCATTCTCTTCACCATTTTATTTCCGAAGCCCTCAAATGTATTTTTGACCGTTATGTTCCAACCCCGTTGAAGGAAGACATCAGCAGCCATTAATTCGGGCTCTTTTAACGTTTGATTATCATACCATTTACTTCTTGCCGATGGCAACTCATTTGCCGATTTTCGCGCAGACTTTACAAAATCTGAAATCTCGTATATAATCAATTTTGTTGTATTATAAGTATCGTTTGCGCGTTCGCGCGAAGCATTCACCGAAAGAATTGCACTGAACAAGTCGTATTTTTAATACATCCAGCATGGGAATTGAGACCCGTGCGCGTAACGGGGCTTTCCGGCTCCGGCGTGAAAGATACGAACTTGTGGCGTAATAACAAATTCGAAAGACTTTGCTATATCGGCATGGTCTTTGTTTTTTATGTGAACACCGGAAAAGAAACGAGGAACAATTTGAAATACTATGAACTGCTTTCGGAAGAGATGAAAGCCACATTGAGCAAAGCGGGCTTTACGGAGCCCACACCCATTCAGCAAAAGACGCTGGAGCTGATTGTGAACGGATGGGACATTATGGGCATTGCCCAAACAGGAACGGGCAAGACGGCGGCGTTCGCTGTGCCCATTATTGAAAAGACGCTTGTGAACAACGCGAAAACGCAGACGCTTGTGCTCTGCCCCACACGCGAGCTGGCCTTGCAGATTACGGGCGTATTCCGTTCACTCTCGGCGCACAAGAAGCTGCGCATTGTCAGCGTTTACGGCGGGCAGGCTGCGAGTGTGCAGATTCGCGCTCTGCGCGCGGGCGCTCAGATCGTTGTGGGCACGCCTGGCCGTGTGAAAGACCTGATTGGCCGCAACGTATTGAAGCTGCAAAACATACGCACCGTGGTGCTTGATGAAGCCGACGAGATGCTGAGTTTCGGGTTCCTGCCGGACATCCGGGCAATACTCTCGAACGTGAGGAACGAACACCAGACTCTGCTGTTCTCGGCAACGATGAATAAGGCCGTCTCGGCCATCGTCAAAGAGTTTCAGACCGATGCCGTGCGCATAGAGATTGGCGAGCGCAACGAGCCCGCAGCGACCGTCAGACAGTCGTACCTGTCCGTCGGCTCCCGCAACAAGTGCAAAGCGGTGCAGCATCTGATAGACAAGCAGCACCCGCGCCTTGCGCTCGTGTTCTGCAACACCAAGCGTCAGGTGAAGACGGTGCAGCGGATGCTGAGTGAACAAGGGCTGCCCGCAGGCTGCCTGCACGGCGATTTAAGCCAGAATCAGCGCGACAACGAAATGAACGCGTTCCGCAACGGGAAAACCAATGTGATGGTGGCCACGGATGTCGCGGCGCGCGGGATAGACGTACGGGAAATCGATCTGGTGATTAACTACGACATTCCCGATAAGATGGAATATTACGTGCACCGTATCGGCCGTACAGGCCGCGCGGGTGATGCGGGACGTGCGTGCACACTCGTTTCCCCGATGGATACCGGACGCATCACAGAGATCGAGCGGCATTTCCGCGTGACAATCACCGAAGAAAAAGCCGTGTAACCCGGATGCATGAAAGCTGTCTTAAGAAGACAGCTTTTTTATTGCACCGATTTTCGATTGAATCATCTTCTTATCTTGATGAGCACAAATCGAAATATTTTTGTGGGATACGCAGTTAAAGAAAAACACCTGCTTTTGCAGGTGCCCGGAGGAATTATTTCACAGGTTTATTATCGTTCTTCTTTTTCTTTTCGTTCTTATTCTTCGCCATACTGATACCATCCTATCTCTTTGAATGCGGTCCGAGCGACACCTTATGGCTGTCATCCTTAATGTCTTTAATCGTGGAAACCACCGTATCTTTCGCATCCGGCAAAATGATAGGATTGGCTATAATATTCGGATTGATGATTCGCTTTTTCTTTGACATATGTGTCACCTCTTCCGGTTATTATGGTCACCGGATGGCTTTAATATGCAGCCGGGATATATTTATCGTGTTGAGATGAGAGTTTAACGTAAAATCGGATCGACAGCTCAAGAATACCGATCTCCCCGTTACCGTACGTTTTTGCGATATATACGCAGAATGTATACTTGCGGGAAGATGTACAGCGAAGTGCCGGCGGATTGTATGTTAAATGGCGTCAATCACTTATTAGCAAACGATACAACCTCATGATTCACGCATTGTTTTGTTATAAAGTCATTTTATATCGATAGGATGTTATTACGAAAATGACCGTTTTACGAACGTATTATTATCGCAATGCTCCGTATCGCCAAAAAGATAGTGTATAAAGAGATCGTTATATACAACTTAAATTTAAACGCACCTCAGATATTTTCAAATCCGAATGTCATCGTATCTGGGTCACCCCCGTAGGCTTTGTTCTGATTCAGCGCGTCAATGGCCGCCATGTCATCATCCGGCAGCGCAAAATCAAAGATGTCCGCGTTTTCAAAGATGCGATGCTTCTTCACCGATTTCGGTATAATCGCTATCCCGTGCTGCAGATGCCACCGCAGCACCGTCTGCGCGGTGCTCTTGCCGTATTTTTGGCCGATGGCAGAGATGATTTCCGGCGCTTCGCTTAAGTGTCCGTGGAAAATCGGGCCCCACGCCGTTAAAATAATGCCTTTCTCATTCGCGTACTGACGCAGCTCCTTTTGCGCGTTGAACGGATGCAGCTCCACCTGATTCACACTCGGCACAACGCCATGCGCCGCAATCAGCTCATCAATGTGGTGCGGCTTAAAATTGCTGACGCCCACGCTGCGCACCTTCTGCTGCTCTTTGAGCTGCAGCATCGCCTCCCACGTGGCGAGACGGTCGTCCCTATTCAGCCCCGGCCAATGGATCAGATAGAGGTCGATATAGTCCAGCCCCAGCGCTCTGAGGCTCGTCTCACAGGCGCGAAGCGTATTCTCATAGCCGTGGTCGGCATTCCAAAGCTTGGTTGTCACAAAGAGCTGCTCGCGCGGTACACCGCTTTCTCGAAGCGCCTTGCCCACGCCCGTCTCGTTTTTATATAATGTCGCAGTATCCACAAGCCGGCAACCGGCTTCGAGCGCCCAGCGGATGCTGTTTTCCACTTCGCGTCCTTCCTGCGCCAGATACACGCCGAGCCCCAGCCAAGGCATTTGTACGCCGTCGTTGAGTATCGCTTTATCCTGCATCTGAAAACTCATCGCAATCCCTCCATTCAACTTCCGCCAAAACGCGGCTGTATCATCCGATGAGGCCATGATACTGTAAATATCATCTCGCGTCCAGACTCCTTCAATATAATCCATAATGAAATAGATTGTTTGCCGGTATCGATGATATCAACAATACGCGGCAGTGACGGATGATCCAGCTTTTTCATGAGATTCCCTTTGGCGATCAGGCTTTGAGCGACGATGCTGTTATTTTGATTCATCGCCTGCTTATTGATCTCTTTCACAGCCCATTGTTTGTTAAGCCGCCTGTCCATCGCCAGAAACACCTGCGACCTGCCACCTTGCCCGATTTTGGTTAATATTTTCGTATTCTCCGTCAATAACGGAACGCAAACAATGTCCTGATTGGTCTCTTTAACGATTCCCACATCAGTATCAGCAGCAACCAGATAATTCAAAACCACACACCCTTATTGTTCTTTAAATTCAAATGCTTCGTTCCCAAGCACGATTTGGTCTGAATCAAATATCTCAGTTTCTTGTTGAACGGGTATGGCATTGCCGTTCACATACGTTTTGTTTGTTGAGTTGTTATCGTAGATGAAATTTTTCCGGTCGCGTTTGATAATATCTGCATGGCTTCTGCTCACTGCGTTATTATCCGAAACAAAATAATCGACATATTTTTTTTCTTTGCCGATACGGTATACCGGTTTATCAATCATTATTTTCTCGTTCGTCTTGATTCGAATCAGGTACGGGTGAGATACTGCTTCGACAGCAGTATTCTCTGATAACACCGTGGTGCTGTCACTGCCGCTTAAGATTGTGGTTCCTTCATCTTTTTCTAACAGTGTTGTTCCTTCATTTTGACCGCTGTATAAATTTTGATTGGTGAATGGCGGATGGGTATACTCTTGCTTTGTTTGAGGGGCAAATCCTGTTTGTCCGCTTTTTATGGCAGAGATGCGCTGATAAACGTTGGGCTGATTCCTGACTATATAGGCTTCAATGTCTGCAAAGGAACGATGACCGGATCCGTTTAAAAAGCTGACAAAGTCGTTAAGAAATTGATATGACCCATCTGCCTTGGTATTCCTCATGATATCTTCCAAGAAACTCAGCATGCTGACAATGGAAAACATGCTGATTGTTGCTTGTTTATCAAAAATGGGCAAATAGATAAAATTCAGCTCAAAAGTCGCCTCATTCACAAACACATAATTCATATCTAATATTAAGTTGGAAAATTGCAAACGGTTCTCTTCCACCCGTTTATGGGCTTCGAGCACCTGTGCCACAATCAGAAAGAACAGGCTTTTATCAATTGTTTTACTGAGGAACTTATTCAGTGACATACCGCTTGGACAAAAGAGGACGATTTGTTTTGCGTCTATGTAAGTTGGGCAAAGAATTCCGGGCATATATTTGGTAATGAGCAGATTGGCTTCGCTCTCATTGATGATTTGTGCAGCTGTGAGTTTTTTCTTCAGAAACAGTTGATTGTCCTGACAGATAAAACGAAATTTATTCATTTACATCCCTCTTATTTTTACCAATTTTTCTACATTATTATATATAAACAGCCTGACATATTCAACCATTTTATTCCATGCTATATTATATTCATTATAAATAGCAACATTAAATAATGCTTGCATTATATTATTTTAGTTGTTATATTTCAGCTCAACCGCCGTAATATATATGGTCACAATCTGCGTCGAATCATTTTTCGTCTCGAATATGGTGTTTTTTATATGTTTGCGTGTTGGTGCCATCGAAAACATAGAGATTTTCAGCCTGCTTATATCCTTTTTCCTATGCTTTTTAACAACGCTGAAGTCAGTATAGCCGAATATCGTCATAGAATTTCTTAGCAAGGTAATTTCCCAATGCTATGAGAGCTGCTAACAAGATCGTGAAGCAAATAACGACCACCGTATCAAATTTGGTACTGAGAGCCCACAATAAAAACCACGTGCTTCCGCCTACTGTATATATAATCGATATAACCAACCCTCCGATTTTTGTTTTGAATGCAAAGAAGATTGCGACACCGAGCGCGACACCGATAATAAAGCAAATTGCAGGGTGCATTATTCTAGCTTCGAAGCCCATATAGACGATCAATATGGCCATACTAATAATGATTTCTATGATTATGAAATACCGATTGCTAAACCTATGATATGTTGTCTTTTGCATAATACCCTCTTAATGATTTTTAGTTATATTATGTATAAACATTTTTTATGCTAATAAATCATTTTTATCCTTAATTGAATTCTAAAATCAGAACAAACATCGTTACTGAGGTGTCGGCTCATCTTGACAGCATCCATCTATGGCGGGCAATTGATAAGGTGTGAATGGAGTTTGTTTGCATGAATGACAATATGGGCAGGATCATTCTCTATCAAACCGAGGACGGCTCGACGAAGATCGATTGTCGGGATAGATAACGAGATGGTAAGGCTCTCGCTTGCCAGCTGGCTCATCTGTTTCAGCATGATAAATCCAAGATATCGCGGCTTATAAAAAATACTTTGAAGGGGGCGAGCTTTCACGCGAAGCCACTGATGCAAATGATGCAACAGTCAAACCAAGTGGGATTAACCTGTCTCAAAGCAAGCTCTTCAAGAAATAACAAAAGCCCTTAAGCAAATGCGCCTAAGGGCTTTACGCCTGGTGACCCACCGGAGATTCGAACTCCGGACACCTTGATTAAAAGTCAAGTGCTCTACCGCCTGAGCTAGTGGGTCATATCTATCATGTTGTGTGGCAGAGAGCTTCTTTTACACCGCCGCTATCCTGTTTCGGGAATTCGCCGTCTCGAACCCTGCCGAACGATTATAGCATAAGCGTTTTTGGTTTGTAAACCCTCAAAATAGATTATTTCTAATTTACTTTTTACCTTATTATATCACGCCTTTAGTCTGGTTTATATGGCACATGTTACAAACTGCTGTGCCGCCGTTATATTTTAATCAAATATCTATCGTTAGCATTCAAGCTGCATGAAGTCAATTCAATACAAGTAGCCGAGCATCAATGCTATAAAGAGCCAATAATCATAAAGCCTGATCTATATTGTCTATCGTAGGGTTCGGGACTGTTTCGTCGTAAGCCGTGTACGATATGCCCAATCGCGCCAGAGAAGAAAGCAAGCCGCCTGTCTCATGACGGGTTATAACAGCCCGCAATAAATTTAATACACCGTTAGTGTCTCCCTCTTCCTTTCTATGAAAGTATAGGCGCTGAAGCAGTCTCCCCGTGCCCCCTGCCTCGACGATCTGGCGCGATCGCTTGCTGGCGATAGCGATGGATTCGCGGCGGAAAGAGTGGAACAGCCGACTAATCGACAATCAGCCATCTTCCCCATGGAAGACGGTTTCAGGACAGCACCCATCGATTTATGTGCCTGAAAAGCGCCGCCGCAGGGCGATTGTGGGGCGGCTGTCTGATCATTCTAATTCAGCAGCAGATGTAAAATAAAAAAGCCGTCAAGGCTTTTCTGTTGCTCCGCAGTTGCATTCAGCTGAAATGGCTGGGGTGGCAGGATTTGAACCTACGAATGCGGGAGTCAAAGTCCCGTGCCTTACCGCTTGGCTACACCCCATCGGCAAACGGAGTAATAAATGGGGTGAGTAGTGGGATTCGAACCCACGGCCTCCAGGGCCACAACCTGGCGCTCTAACCAACTGAGCTATACCCACCATGAAACGCCTCAAAAAGCCGCCTTTCTGAGGCACGATATTTGGCGC
>JAEZNC010000049.1 GCA_023441905.1 Bacillota bacterium
ATGATGATGAACACAAGGTGTTTCTTACGGATATCAGAAGCCTAATTGGGAAAATAATTCCACTTTGTATGCTTGACGCGGAGCCTTCATACGGTTATTATACTAGCGTGGCAGTACTTTCCTGCTCTTTGGAAAATAAAAAGCGCTACACGTTTGCTGATCTTGTGGCAGTAATGGAACGGCTTCGCTCCCGAAATGGCTGCCCTTGGGATAGAGAACAGACGCATCAAAGCCTCAAACGTTATCTCGTGGAAGAAAGCTACGAGGTGCTCGAAGCCATTGACGACGACGATATGGACGCTTTGTATGATGAACTCGGCGATGTGCTGTTGCAGGTGGTGTTTCATGCCCGTATTGCGCAGCAACAGGGCGAATTCGATATTTCCGATGTGACAACGGCCATCTGCGCAAAGATGATCTCGCGTCACACGCATATTTTCGGAAACGCTGTTGCAAAATCGCCTGATGAGGTTATTAATAACTGGGAAGTCATCAAAAAGGGCGAAAAGGGCCAGCAAACGCAAACCGAAGTGCTGCAGGGCGTGCCGAAGAGCATGCCCGCTCTAATGAGAAGCGGCAAGGTGCAGCATAAAGCCGCTCATGTCGGTTTTGATTTTACAGATGTTTCTCAGGCGTTTGATAAGCTGTTTGAAGAGATCGAAGAAGTTCGGCAGAGCAGCGAAGGACGCGCGCTCGCAGATGAATGCGGCGATTTACTATTCTCCGCGGTCAACGTGGTGCGGCTGCTGGGCATAGAGCCGGAAACGGCGCTCCAGAAAGCGACAGACAAATTTATCTCGCGTTTCGCGATAGTCGAAAGAATCGCGGCTGAAGAAAATGTGGACATGCACAGCTGCGGCATACAAAAGCTCGATGAGCTTTGGGACAAAGCTAAACTGCAGATTGGCGGGAATTGATTTCTCATCAATCTGAAAGGGACACATAACCTTAAATTTATTTACCAGGAGGATTAAGTCATGAACAAAACCGAATTAATTGAAGCCGTTGCCCAAAAATCCAATCTCACAAAGAAAGACACGGATACTTGCCTTTCTGCTCTGATCGGCGTCATTACCGATGCACTGAACAAAGGCGACAAAGTCCAGTGGACAGGCTTCGGGTCCTTTGAATTAAGGGAAAGAGCTGCCAGAAAGGGTGTCAATCCGGCTACCGGCGCTCAGATTGATATCGCCGCTTCCAGCGCACCGGCTTTCAAACCCGGCAAAGCTTTCAAAGACGCGGTCAGCAAATAACAACGATCAAAAAATGGCAGAGTGCGACACTCTGCTTTTTTTGTTTTCGCCTAACCCCCACCGTCTGTTTTTTGAATCATATTGCTTAAGCAAAAAGCATATTCGGGTTCACTGTTTGGGGCGGCAGTGATGAATTGATGAGCTAATGAAAACTCATTGTTAATACGCTGGTAAAATCCGCAGATCAGCAAAAACATTTGATGCGGCAATTCGAGATATATTCCTGCAAATGCCTTTTGCCCTGATTGCGTTATATGGATATGCCAGCAACAGAGGGCTTATCCCACGTTAATAAGAGACCGACGTATCCAGCAGATGAATATTGCTTTAAAAGCAATCTGTATAATAGTGAACAGACAAGCTTTTTATAATGTTTTTAACAATACTTTTATAAGCGGCAATGCTATAATAATATTAAATGTAAGGAGCTAAGCGTGCGTATACACAAACAAAACCCTGTGCAGCATTTCATCATTATATGTCTTCTTGTTTTGTTTAAAGCCACTTATGGCCTTTATTTAAAGCTTTGGTACAATCTTCGCTGCCCTAGCAAAGGCGTGATTCCGAGGAAAGGGCCGTATCTGCTGCTCGCCAACCATTGCAACAACTTTGACGGCTTGTTCCTCCAATATTATATCGGCAGACCGATCAGCTTTGTGGTGACGGATGCGATGTTTAAGAAAAAAACGCTCGCCAAGCTGATGACCTTCGTGGGCTATATCCCAAAACGCAAAAATGTGTCGGACAGCGGGGCTATCCGAAAGATCATCCAAGCCGCCAAGAATAACGCAATTATCGGTATTTTTCCCGAAGGTGGGCGCAATTGGGACGGAAAAACAGGCGACATCTCCCCCGCTACCTTTCGTTTGATAAAAATGCTGGGAATTCCCGTGGTCACTGCCCGCATCAAAGGTTCTTATTTGTCAGAGCCCCGCTGGGCGGACACAAAAAGGCGCGGCATTGTGGAGATAGATTTTCAAATCCATTTTTCAGACGGTCGCATACCGTCATTAGACGTGATCGGTAAAACGATAAAAACGGCGTTGGCACATAACGAGGCCGAATGGCAAAACATTACACATATCCCATTCAAAGGGAAATCGCCGGTTAAGGGTCTTGAACGTCTGCTTTTCACCTGCCCGGCATGCAAACGCATCGGAGCAATGAGTTCCACTGACGACCGTTTGACATGTCATATCTGCTCGGCTTCTTTCGGGCTCGACGTTTACGGTTTTTTGCACGCGGTGAACGGCTCGCTGCCTATGGATAACATTTCAGACATTAACGACTGGCAGCTCAATTTGCTCACTGATCGGTTTTCTCATGCCGGCAACGATACGATACTGCTGACCGACGAAAACGCATGCCTTTATTGCGCCAAAGCAGCGGATCAGCCTTTTATGCCCGTTGAACAAGGCGCGCTGTGCCTCACAAAACAGAGCGTGACCATCGGCAGCCGAAATTTTGAAACAGCCCGTATCCAGGGTGTTGCCGTCTATTTCAAAACGCACCTGGAGTTTCGCTATGACAGGCTGGATTATCGGGTTGGGTTTCTTGAGAAAAATGTCTCGGCATATAAATGGAATTGTGCGCTGGACGCGCTTAAAAAAAACATGGAGATTTAACATATGGGTATTCAAGGCGGATGGGATGCAGTTTTACAATTCGGCTTTTTGTTTGCACTGCTGGGCGTATCGCTGATTATAAAATCGTTAATCCCTTTTTTCAGCCGTCATCTGGTGCCGACGGCACTGTTCGGCGGCTTTATCGGCCTGATTTTGGGGCCGGAGATACTTGGTGTGAT
Source organism: Bacillota bacterium (assembly GCA_023441905.1). Lineage (GTDB taxonomy): Bacteria > Bacillota > Clostridia > Christensenellales > SZUA-584 > SZUA-584. Next base: position 3,058 of record JAEZNC010000049.1, read on the forward strand.
ACCGTTTGATCGTGAGATGCTCGAAAACATGGTTTATCATTTTATGGCCATCGGCTTTATCGCAATGGCATTAAAAAAGAGAAGCCGCAAATCCAGCGAGAACATCACAAATACCGGATTTGCGATCGTGAACACATATATATGGCAGGCCGCGCTGGGGCTTGGTATCACGCTGCTGCTGTTCTTCACGGTGATGCCTGAGCTGTTTCCAAATTTCGGGCTGCTGCTGCCTTTATCCTACGCGCAGGGGCCCGGGCAGGCTTTTTCCACCGGGCAGTCTTTTGAAATGCTCGAACCCGCGTCCAAGGCGCTGGCCAACGGCGGCAATATCGGCCTCACAATGGCCAATCTCGGCTTTCTGTGGGCGATCATCGGCGGCATTCCGTTTATGTACATTCTTCGGAAAAAATACAAAAAGGACAAACCATCCGGCGTCTCCGCCGCAGAAACCACATCGGCCATTTCTCCCGATGTGCAGGAGCATACGAGCCGGGTACCCATCACGCTTTATCTCGACGATCTGACTATACAGGCGGTACTCGTTGGTGTCTGCTATCTGCTCACCTACTTGCTGCTGCTCGGCCTTGAATCGCTGCTCGGTTCTCAAAGCACACTGATGAAGCTCTTTTGGGGTTTCCAGTTCCTTTTCGGCACGCTGATTGCTATGTGCGCGCGCTTTCTGTTTAATAAGCTTTATAAAAAAGGCGTCATTCATGCCGACTATGCCGACAACTACCTGCTGCAGCGCATATCCTCCATGGCTTTTGATATCATGATCGTCGCTTCGGTCTGTGCTGTGTCATTGACTGTGCTTTCGCAGTATCTCATACCTGTCCTGATTCTCTCCACGGTTGGGGGCATTTTTACAATGATTTACTCGGCAAAAATGGCCAAATGGATATACAGGGACGAACAATTGGAGCATGCGGTGGCGCTGTACGGTATGTGGACGGGAACCGTGGTCACGGCAATGGCGCTGCTCAAAGAAATCGACCCGGATGGCAAGACGAGTGTGCCGGAAAGCCTCGTGCTGGGCAGCGGATTCGGCGCGATTATCGGTATTCCGCTCATGATGGTTTTAAGCATTCCCGTATCGGCCTGGGTTGACGACAAGCCGTGGCTTTATATCGTCACGTTTGCCATTTTTATTGTTTACTCCGCTGTCTGCATGCTTGGCATCAGGTTCAACAAAAAGATGCACGCCAAAAAGCTTAAAAGTTGATATAATAACATGATATTGGGGGATTTATGACGGGGAATAAGCTCAGTTCAAAAATAAAAATCGGCTACGGGATCGGAACGCTCTCATACGGCATCCCTTTCCAGCTCGTTTCCGCCTGCTTTGTTTTTTACGCCACCATGGTGCTCGGTATATCGGGCGCGCTGGCCGGGCTGTTGGTTTCCGTGAGCACCATTTGGGACGCGGTGACCGATCCGGTGATGGGCTACATTTCAGACCATACCAACAGGAAAATCTTCCTCGGGCGCCGCTTGTTTTATGTGCTGATCGGTGCGCTGGGCCTCGCGCTTTGCACCATGCTGCTGTGGCAGGTGAGTCCGAATCTTCCTTATGTTACCAAAGCAATGCTGCTGGGCGCGCTGCTGATACTGCTAAAAACCTTTTCCACCATATACACCACACCGTATATGGCCCTCGGGGCTGAGCTTTCGAACGATTATGACGAAAGAACCGCCGTTCAGTCATACCGCACGGCGTTCTTCTTTCTCGGGTTTATGTTTCCGACGATTCTCGGGATGGCTGTTTTTTTCAGACCGACGCCCGAATTCGCCGACGGACAGCTCAACCCGCAGGCTTACGCATCACTTGCGCTGGTCACAGCTGCTATTACGCTTGTGGGTGCCGCTGTCTGTATTGCGCTGACCTTTCGCCATCAGCCGCCCTATACGCCGCCTGTGAAAAGAAAGAGCGCGATTATCGGGATATTTAAAGAAACGGCAGAGGCGCTGAAATGCGACGATTTTCGCAATGTGAGCCTCGGCCTGCTTTTCGTCAACATGGCAATGAGCCTTGTGGGCACCATCGGCATGCATATATTTACATACACCTTCGGCCTGAAATCGGGCCAGATTGCAATTGTATTCGGTGCACTTTTCATCATGGCGCTGGTTGCTCAACCCGTGTGGCTGTATATTGCTAATAAATACGAGAAAAAGACCGCGCTCCAAGCCTGTCTGATCATCAACATCGGTGTGACCGTATTGTTCTTTGTGTATGTGCTGGCCAACGCATGGGTATCGGCCCACTATATCGCAATCATTCCGGTCGCCATGTTAATTGGCTTTTCGATGGGCGGCAGTATCGCACTGCCGTATTCAATGATTACGGATACGATCGATAAAGACGCCTACTATTCGGGGACGCGCAAGGAAGGTGTGTTCTACGGTTGTGCAACGTTTATGTTCAAGCTGTCGCAATCTTTAGCCGCTGTCTTCGCCGGTACGATGCTGGATATTATCGGCTTTAAAAAAGGAACTGACCTGCCGGGGTTAAGAATCCAGATCGATCAATTGCAAACAGAGCTGAATCAGCTATTGGGAATCGGACAGGCCAACCCGCAAATCGATCAACTCCACGAGCAGATCGCGCAGATCAGCTCCCACATTGATCAGACCTCCGATATTTATTTAAAGCTCGGTTTAATATTGCCTGTGGGTTTTTTTATCTGCTTTGTGTTTGCACTTATATTTGTTAACAAGTATACTTTGAACAAAGAAAAGGTCGCTCTTTATCAGTCCGGCATAAATGCCAATCTGCCTAAATAAGGCCCAGCTTGAATTTGAGATAGCCTTCCTGATTGTCGTTGTCGCTGACGGTCACCGTTTGCGCTCCGGCGGCTTTCATGAATTCGAGAAAGAGTATTGCACCAAACACAATCACATCCGCTTTTTTCTCTGGCAGGCCGCCTATCTTCCTGCGCTGCGCCGTCGTTTTGTTTTTGAGCATAGTGCAGAGCTCCTCCGCCCGTTTCAAAGTGACCACATGCCCCTGAACGTGTGCGGCATCGTATTCTATGAGACCTAAGTCGAGCATCGCGAGAGCCGTGGCCGTACCACCGATGCCTGTACAGATATTGTTGCCGATATTCGGCACACCGGCAAACGTTTTTGCCGCGTGCGCATGCGCTTGCAAAAATGCCTGAGGATCCGCGACATCGCCGCCCGGAAACATCTGCAGCATGCGCACCGTACCGATTTGAAAGCTGTTTTTAAAGCGCACATCGGTGAGGCTCCCTTGCATCACCTCGGTGCTCCCCCCGCCGATATCAAACATATATCCTTCACCGCGGATGCTGCCCGCGAATCCGAGCAGCGCTTCCCTGTCGCCCGAAATAATATCAATCTGGATGCCGCATTCATTTTTAATATAATCTACAAATGTATTTCGGTTTTCCGCGTCGCGGATTGCGCTTGTGCCGAATGCGAAAAAATCCTCTTTATTAACGCCATACTCACGGCTGATATTCAAATAATCCAGCAGCGCCTCTTTGGCGCGCTGCATGGCCGCGGGCACGATCTCCCGTTTGCCGACCATTCCTTCGCCCATGCGAATGAGCCTGAGCGTTTTATAATCCGCGATAATCTGACCGTCATTTATGTGCGCGATCATGAGTCTTGCGGAGTTTGTCCCAATATCCACCACGGCGTAACGTTTCATCCAAGTCCTCACTTTGCTGTCTTATTATTTCGTCTTTCAAATCAAGATATTATATCGCCGATTGCTTTTAACAGCAAGGAAAGAGTGGCACTCACGAGCGTCCCCCCTTATCTTCAATCATTATTTATAGATTAGTTTATGGTATTGTTATCGATAATTGGTTCAGCAGAATTCTCTTTTCTGCACAAAACGCTTTCTCTGTGGACAATCGATAAAACACCCGCAGCCGTCAGCATAAGCGGCGGTATTCTAATGAGACAGAGTGCTATATCCGCATTTATAATTATCCCATTTTCATATATCATCTCTTCAATGCTGACATAAGATATCGGCATTACAACAGTCATCAGAAAGCCGCATGTGATCATCAGAACACCTGTCAGCAATGGTTTTCTGCGAACAAAAAAGCCGCTGATGAAACCCGTTGCGGATAAAATACATGGCAGAATAGTCATCACCATAAAACCTGAGGCATAGCCTTTTGCTTCAAAGTGCAGCCCCTCGTCTGGCAAAGTTAATGTATACGTATATAAAGCCATTGAAATCAGATTCGGCAGCAGCGTCAGCCCGCCGCCAACAAGGCCGAAAATCCGCGCAAGTTTTCCGGTCATGATCATACCCCCATCAATAGTATTATCATACCAATTATACATTCATATACATATATTAACAAGCGGATACCTTTTAACTCTTCAGCAATAAAAAAAAGCCATCCGCAATGCAAATGAGCTTTGATATATATATGGTGTTTATGGCTGCGGCGTTGGCTCCTCTGTCGGCTGCTCCAACGGTGATTCTGATGGCTGCTCAGAGGGCGATTCCGACGGCCGGGCCGACGGCGTTAATATATATTCATCCCCGTAAACAAAACCGAACTTCTCCCGCGCTTCGTTTTCGATGTAATCCTGCGTCGCCATGTATTCTTTTTTGTGTTCAAGCCTTTGAAGCTCTGTCTGCGTCAGCTCATACTTTTCTTTCAATTCTTCTTGGTCTTTTAGCAGGGCATTGATATCATCCTGCTGTAGGAAAAACGAAACACCCACATAAACCAAAAAGAGAGACAAGAGCAAAAGCTTGAACTTAAGCTTGACCTTCCTCTTTTTCATATAGCCTCACAAAATGACCCGGATGTTTTAACATCTCTGTATCATATGTAAACCAGATTTCTCCGATTAAACATATTTAGAATAATTCGACGCCATATCCGCAAATCCTGTGACAATTTATAATTTTTCATTTAACACTCTTTTTCCTTTTTGCCGACCATTGGCTGAGCTTTCTCGCAATGAATGAAAGGAAAGGCGAAATACCCGCCATATACAGTGCAAAGCCGAGCACAAAGCCGATAAACGTATACAACCGCAGTTCACCCGCGTTGGCCGCATACATGACGGCGACCACAATGGCCCCGAGCGTGATAATAAACATGGTATCCAGCAGCGCTGTCATCCACCGCCCGGTTTTAAATGATCTGCGGATTCCCCGATAAATATCGTAAGCGAATCCCGCAATCATGCCGCCGTACAACGTAATCAGAAAGATATAAATCTGAGGAACCGTTGTTTCCATGATGCCACCTACCTGAACATCTTGGAAAACATGCCGCGTTTTGTCCTCTGCTCCTCATGATCCGCATAATCAATGCTTTGTATTTTCCCTTCCACCACCAGCTGCCCGTCCTCCAGGTTCAGCTTGTTGATGTGCAGGTCTTCGCCCGTCACTGTAATAAAGCCGTGATTGGTCAGCAATATGATCTCAACTTCGTTAAAGCTGTCCACATCCTCAACGGCGGTGATAATAATTTTCTCACGCGAATCGATCACAACCTTGTGGGGCGCGTTATTGACCGGCTTTTCCCGTGGTTCTTCAATATACATGGCAATACTCCTTTGCGTAACGTGCATATAAAAATATATGCCGACGCAATGCCATGTATACTTATCACAACAAAAGTCTATTTGACAAGCAGCGAAGGGGTGAAATGTTTGTCCGGCACAGAGTATGGCAGGCCGTCTTTTTGAATATCGCGCGCGCGCCCGTAAAATGTAATGGCTTGCGAGGGGCAGAATGCATAACACCGCAGGCACTGGGCGCAATGACCCGCGAACACCGGCACTGTTTGAATTGTGATATTGTGATTGGGACAAAGGCTTTCGCAAAAGCCGCAGTGCGTACACCGGCTCGCATCGACGCCGACTTTCTTTTGCGCCTTGCCTTGATACAAGCGGTATGGCCCGCGCTGCAATAATCCAAGCAGCAGGCTGTAACGCCCTTTGATGCGCGCCCTGCTCAGCAGCAGCCGACGCACATAGTCTTCTACCTGTGCTTCCGCCTTGGCTAGAATCCTTTTAATGCTTTTTTCATCCGGGGTACCCAAAAAGCCTTTAAGCATGCTCATATTAGACGGCATTGTGAAATGCTCTGCGGTATCCACAATAAGGCCTTTGGCTTTGAGACGTTTATGGGCCGTCCACGCGCCGTCTCCCGAAAAACCCATCTGCGTGCAGAAAATATGAACATGCTTGCCCTTTTCATTGACCGGCAGCGTATCCAGGAAACGTTTTACCGGATTCGGCAGATCGGAATTGTTTATCGGCCACCCAAACAAAACAAGATCGGCGGTTTTAATCCACCAATCCGCTTTTTTGGGCGTTAGCGTATCCATTGAAACAGCCGACGCGTTGATGTTGCTTGCATCAAGCTGCCTGATGATTCTGTCTGCCACCCACCATGTGTTGCCTGTTCCGCTGAAGTAAAATACAACCGCCGTATGCATAAGCTTATGAGGTGGCCAGATAAGCGTTGATAAAGGCGTCCAGCTCCCCGTCCATCACCGCGGCCACATTGCCCGTTTCCTCGCCTGTACGGTGGTCTTTCACCATGCTGTACGGATGAAAAACATACGAACGGATCTGGCTGCCCCATTCAATCTTTTTCATTTCGCCCTTAATTTCCTGTATCTCTCTCATCTTCTCGCTCTCTCGCTTTTCGATGAGCTTTGATTTTAGCATGCGCATCGCCGTTTCCCTATTCTGTATCTGCGAGCGCTCATTCTGGCACTGTACGACGATGCCCGTGGGCAGATGCGTGATACGAATGGCAGATTCCGTTTTGTTGACGTGCTGACCGCCCGCCCCGGACGACCGATACGTATCCACGCGCAAATCGTCCGAATCGATTTCAATATCCGCATCGTCGTCCTCAAGATCAGGCATCACATCAAGAGACGCAAACGATGTATGCCGCCGTGCGGATGAATCAAAAGGAGAGATGCGCACAAGCCTATGAACGCCCTTTTCCGCCTTTAAATAGCCGTATGCGTTTAATCCTATCACCTCAAACGTCACGCTTTTAACGCCCGCCTCATCGCCCGCAAGAAAATCAAGCACGCGCAGCGTATATTTCTTTCTTTCCGCCCAACGTGTGTACATGCGGTACAGCATTTCCACCCAGTCCTGCGCTTCGGTACCGCCCGCTCCCGCATGCAGCGAAAGTATCGCGCCGTTCGCGTCATATTCACCGCGCAACAGTGCTTTGAGGCGCAGCTCGGATACGTCACTGCGCAGCGATGCAAGCTCGGCCATCAGTTCGTCGGCCATATCGCCGTCGCCCGATTCTTCCACGAGTTCAATCATCACCGCCGCGTCATCGAGCCTTTGTGTGATCTTTGAAAACTGATCGAGCTTATCTTCTATGGGTTTAGCTTTTTTGTTGACCTTGTGGGCTTCGTTCACATTGTCCCAGAAGCCGGGTGCTTCCATCTGCCCCTGCAGATCGGATAGCTCTGTCTTCAGGGCTTCAATGCCGAGAGCCGTTTCGGCCTCTTTTGCAAGGGTCTTTATTTCATTCAATGCTTGTTTGGCTTCATCTGTTGTCAGCATAGTCTCCTCTTACTGCTCCTGTCCGCAGCAATTCTTAAATTTCTTGCCGCTGCCGCACGGACACGGCGAATTGCGCCCCACCTTGTTACCGCTCGAATCGTGCACCTTCTTGGGCATCTCACGCGGTGCTTCGCGTTGCTGCGGTCTTGACGTGAGCTTCACATGGAACAGCATCGTCAGCGTATCCTGCTGAATATCACGCACCATTTCCTCAAACATATCGAAGCCTTCATTACGGTATTCGATGATCGGATCGCGCTGACCGTATGCGCGAAGGCCGATGCCCTGACGCAGCTGGTCCATTGCGTCGATATGCGCCATCCATTTCTCATCGACGACGCGCAGAAGGATAATGCGCTCAATCTCGCGCATACTCTGCCCGCCCTGTTCGATTTCCTCTTCCTTGAGCTTGTATATAGTGAGCGCTATGTCGAGCAAGCGTTCTTTAACCTTCTCAGGCGTTAAGTCTTCAATTTCCTCTGGTTTGAAGTAAACCCTGCCTTTTGGCAGGAAGACCTTCGACAGGGCGTCGGTCAGTCCTGTTAAATCCCATTCCTCGGGGTACACATTTGCCGGACAATAGACACCCGCCATCTCACCAATCAGATCGGTGAGCATGTTCATGATGCTTTCGCGCACATCCGCGCCGGTCAGCACCATGCGCCGCTGAGAATAGATCAGCTCGCGCTGTTTGTTCATCACATCGTCGTATTGAAGCACACTCTTTCTTATTTCGTAGTTGCGCGCTTCAATGCGTTTTTGCGCCGACTCGATCTGTCTCGTCAGCAATCCGGCCGCAATCGGAATATCGTCATTCTTGCTGACGGATGAGAGGAACCCTTGAACGCGTTCCCCGCCGAACAGCCGCATCAGATCGTCCGACATCGAAATAAAGAAAACGGATGAACCGGGGTCTCCCTGACGACCGGCACGGCCGCGCAGCTGGTTGTCAATACGCCGCGATTCGTGGCGTTCGGTGCCGACGATGTGCAACCCGCCCAAGGCCACCACCTCGTCATGCTCGGGCTGCATTGATTTTTTGTGCTTTTCAAGCAGCTCCTCATAGCGTTTACGGGCGCGCAGTATGTCTTCATCGTCCGTAGGCGCATGGCCGATGGCCTGTTCGATCAGCTCTTCCGTAAAGTCTTCAAGCCGCATATCGGCGCGCGCGGAGAAGTCCGGGTTGCCGCCGAGTATGATATCGGTACCGCGGCCGGCCATATTCGTTGCAATCGTCACCGCGTTCTTCTTGCCCGCCTGCGCGATGATCAGCGCTTCTTTTTCGTGGTGCTTGGCGTTAAGAACATTGTGCTTGACGCCCGTGCGCAAGAGCATACCCGAAAGCCTTTCCGATTTTTCCACCGACACCGTGCCCACGAGCACGGGGCGGCCTGTCTGATGAACACGCTTGATCTCTTCGACCACAGCGCGAAACTTGCCTTCCTCAGTCGCGTAGATCACATCGTTCATATCATCGCGGATCATCGGCTTGTTCGTAGGTATCTGGACGACGTCAAGTTTGTAAATGCCCTGGAATTCATCCTCTTCCGTTTTGGCTGTGCCCGTCATGCCCGAGAGCTTATCGTACATGCGGAAATAGTTCTGGAACGTGATTGTCGCGAGCGTGCGCGTTTCGCGTTCCACCTTGACGTTTTCTTTGGCTTCGATGGCCTGATGGAGCCCCTCGCTGTAGCGTCGGCCCACCATCAGACGCCCCGTAAATTCATCCACGATCACAACCTGACCGTCTTTCACGACATAGTCGATGTCGCGCTTCATGAGGTTGTTCGCTTTCAG
>JAEZNC010000135.1 GCA_023441905.1 Bacillota bacterium
GCCTTATCCTGCATGCCCAATTCTTCTATGCACTCGGCCACGAGACGGTGCGCAATCCCATGCGTACAGCCCGGGCAATAGTGAAAAGGAACATCGCATATCAGCGGCGTCTTTTTGAATACCACAGCCATTGCTACATTCCCTCCTTCATCTCTTTTAATTTCTCAATGATCTGGTTCGGTGTCGGCACGATGCCGCCCGTTGTTCCGATGAAAGACACGGGGCAGGAACCATTGACGGCGAGACGCACGTCTTCCACCATCTGGCCTGTGCTCATTTCCACGGCAAGGAAGCCCTTAACCTTCTTAGCGGCCTTAGCAATCGGGGCGGAGGGGAAAGGCCACACCGTGATCGGGCGGATCAGCCCCGCCTTGATACCCAGCTCCTTGCGCGCTTTGGTGATCGCGTTGCGCACGATGCGCGCGGTGGTGCCGTAAGCCACAATGCCGATTTCCGCATCGTCCATCATGTATTCTTCGTATTTCGTTTCGTTCTTCTCAATTTCACGGTAAACGCCTTGCAGCCGCGCGTTGACGGCGCTCATCGCTTCCGCCTCAATATAGAGCGAATTGATGATGGCGCGATTGCGCGAGCCGTCATAGCCGGTGGCCGCCCATGTTTTTTGCTTCTGGTCACGCTTTTTGGGCTGCGTAAACTCCACGGGCTCCATCATCTGGCCGATCATGCCGTCGCCGAGCACGAGTGCCGGTACACGGTAGTAATCCGACGCCTCAAACGCTTCCATCACGCAGTCGGCCGCTTCCTGCACGGAAGCCGGGGCGTACACGATCAGACGGTAGTCACCGTGACCGCCGCCCTTGACGGACTGAAAATAGTCGCCCTGAGAGGGCAGTATGCCGCCGAGCCCGGGCCCGCTGCGCACCATGTTGACAATCACGCACGGCAGCTCCGCGCAGGCGATATAGCTGATGCCTTCCTGCTTTAAGCTGATGCCGGGGGAGGAAGACGACGTCATTACGCGCGCTCCCGCGCCCGCCGCGCCGTACACCATGTTAATCGCGGAGACTTCGGATTCGGCCTGCAAAAAAGTGCCGCCAACCTCGGGCATGCGCCGCGACATGTATTCCGGGATCTGATTCTGAGGCGTAATCGGATAACCAAAGAAGTAGCGGCATCCCGCCTGTATGGCCGCTTCCGCGATCGCCTCATTGCCTTTCATTAAAACTCTTGCCATTTTTAAGCCACCTTATCTTATTGTTGAAGCCAAAGCAGGCTCTATTTTTCCACCGTCAGCACGAAATCGGGGCACATCTTTGCGCAGTTCGCGCACCCGATGCACAACGACATATCCGTAATCTCCACGGGGTTGTATCCTTTTGCGTTGATGCTTGATTTGGAAAGCACCACGATCTTCTTTGGGCATGCCGTTACGCACAGCCCGCAGCCCTTGCAGGCGTCTTTATCAATTGTCACTTTTGCCACAGCTTCATCACCTTCATACATTAAAAATATTTTATACGATAACACAAAAAAGAGAATAAAGTCAAATGATTAAGGTATAAACTTCAATTCTGCCTTCTCACTGTTTTATGCTTTTTTCTTTGTGAAATTATTGTATGTTACATAGCTAAAGTTTGTGGAATCACCAGAAATACAATGTCATACTCTTCAAAAAACACAAGCCCTATTATAAAATAATTACATAAATAATATTTTAACCCTAAAACGGATCATGAAAGAGTCAATTTAATTCCTTTTTACGCATGGATAAATCAATACTGGAACCATCAATCGCATTGACTGCAAATACGTAAACATGTGAATCATCCTTCATTTGAAAATACACGACCCAAGCGGGAAGAATATATTGGTAATCCGGTTCATCCTTTATTGGAACCATCACGCCTGTTAATGTCATTTTCGTTATTAGAATCTCAGTTTTCGTTGTATTATTCTTTTCGGCTTCTGTCCATGAAAATCCAAGTTTTATACTATCTTTGATTTTCGTTCTTATCTCTTCAAAGCTCACTATGGAAACGTTTGCGTTGACTTCTTGAGTGATTTCCTTACGATTTGTCCAACTAAAACTGCGAACGCCCGTCTCATCAACATAAATAGTTATGGTCTCAGGCCACCATCTTGGCATAAAATCTTCTGTTAATAATTCCACCGGGCCTCCGGACCGATAGGTTAAAAAATCGTTAGGAATATAATTGCCGTAAGTTCGCGCCAGAGTAAAAAGCCACCCTTCAGACAAAATAGCAGAGGTATTCCCATTAACCATCCGTGCTTTTGTTTTATCGGCGATACCAAAATCACTGATTTCAAGGTCATCCATAAGATCTTGCATGACTCTTGTGGCTTCTTCTTCACTCATTTTAACATTATTTAACGTCGTACCTTTCGGCTCTCCCGGAATCGCTTCTCCGTTTAAAAGCCAAGACTCAGGCTGAATAACACTGGATTTTTCATCATAGAAGTTAAATTTCGAACCAACTGAAGATATATATCTCTTGGTATTGTCAGCCATAAGGTATGTCTGATTAAACGGTAACGTTACAGATTCTTGTGAGATTTTATCAAATGTTTCCTCCGGCACATTCTGAATTTGATCCTCCAGACGCTTTATATCATCCTCCTGCCCTTCATAAGATTCCCAGCGTCCACCGTCATCGTCTAGAAAATAGGTGCCCTTCTTTGCAATAATGAGCTTTTCAGTTAATTCTTCTTTTGTATCGGAAGTTTGCCGCACACCGACGGCATCTTTAGAAAAATAGGCAAGCAATTCATTTGCTATATCTGCCGTAAAACCGGATTGCTGAATTTTCAGAACAGGAAAGACGTTATTCTCAGGAACAATAATTTCAGGTTCAATCATGCAAACCACTGTGGGAAGAGTGTAGGTTTCTTTCCAAGGCTCAATGTTCATTGTTTGTATTGTTTCTTGTGGCGTCGCTTCAGGAGTCGCATGGATGATTTCTTCAAGTTTCCCATCGTTCTTGTTGACGACTACTGGGATGTCAGGCGTTGGCTGACAACCAACACATAAGAGTATAATGCAAATAATGAGCATGCAACATAAACAAATCCGTTTCATCTGTTTTAATAAAACGCCTTTCTAGAAAATGAGATAAATATATATTATATGCTTGATTAACAGAATATAATGCCAAATAAATAATGTCAACAGTTCGGGGTTCTGCAAGGAGTTTCCTATAATATCATGATGTATTGTGTTTTTCGTGAGTGTAGGAACGCGGTTGCAATTGTTTGAATGTTCACGAATGCTTCACACTCGAAACTGTTGAATAAGAGCCCTGCAAGTGGTAGAATGATACAGTATGTGCGATGATCTATCGCCGGATCCACAAATGTCTGATCGGACGAAGAAGGGAATAATATGGGTCTTTTAAAAAATGTGATTGCCGGAAGCAACGATTCGCGGCTGAAAAAAATCCGCAAAACCGCCGACGCTGTGGAAGCACTCGAGGAGTCGTTTAAGGCACTCAGTGACAAAGAGCTGACCGCAAAAACAGAAGAATTTAAAAAGCGCTATGCGGACGGCGAGAGCCTGGATGATCTGCTGCCAGAGGTATTTGCACAGGTCAGGGAAGCGTCCAAACGTGTGCTCGGCATGCGCCATTTTTACGTTCAGCTGATCGGCGGCATTGTGCTGCATCAGGGGCGCATCGCCGAAATGAAAACAGGCGAAGGCAAAACGCTCGTGGCAACGCTGGCCGTGTGCCTCAACGCACTCACGGGCAAGGGCGTTCATGTGGTGACCGTGAACGATTATTTGGCCAAGAGAGACTCAGAATGGATGGGCAAGCTCTACGCGTTTCTCGGATTCACGGTCGGGCTCGTGATTCACGAGGTTTCACCGGAGGAACGGCGCGAAGCATACCGCTGTGATATCGTTTATGGCACCAACAATGAATTTGGTTTTGACTACTTAAGAGACAACATGGTGGTGCATAAAGACCGCATGGTTCAGCGTGATTTAAGCTTCGCCGTTGTCGACGAGGTGGACAGCATATTGATCGACGAGGCGAGAACACCGCTCATCATATCGGGTGCGGGAGAAAAGAGCACCGACATGTACACAACGGTGGACCGTTTTGTCCGCCAGCTCAAAGAGGAAGACGATTTTACAATCGACGAAAAGCTCAAAGCCATTAACCTGACCGAGCAGGGCGTTAGTAAATGCGAAAAGGCATTCGGCGTGCAAAACCTCTCGGACATTGAAAATACGGAGCTTTATCATCATATCAATCAGGCGCTGAAAGCGAACAACCTCATGAAGCGCGACATCGACTATGTCGTGAAAGACGGTCAGGTTGTGATCGTGGATGAATTTACGGGGCGTCTGATGGTGGGCCGACGCTACAGCGAGGGGCTCCATCAGG
>JAEZNC010000241.1 GCA_023441905.1 Bacillota bacterium
ATTACAAACAGAACGCTTCCGCCACCACACCGATGGCATCGGCGGCTTTGCCCGTGTCCACACAAAAGCTGATGTTCGTTTCCGACGTTGTGATGATCGCAATGGCGATATCCTTTTTGGCGAGCGCGCCGAACAGCTTCGCGGCGACGCCGGTCTGCTGCTGCATGCCCGCGCCTTCTACGGTCAGCTTGGAAAGCGACGATGTTTCAATAATCTCATCGCATTCCTTTCTGTATTTCGCAATCACCTTGAGGCAGGCTTTCAGGTCAGCACGCGGGAGCGAAAACGACAGGCTCACCTTTCCGTCGTGGGGCATTGTCTGGCTGATGATATCTATCTTGATGCTCGCGTCCGCGATATCCGAAAATACGCTGGCAACGGTATCGGGTGAGAATTTTAGATGCGACAGCGTCACCATGGCTTGTCCGTCATCCTTATAAACGCTCGTGACGGCAGACTGACTGATGAGGTCGTTCATGCTGTAAAACCCCGCCGGTTTGCCGCAGAGAAACGCCGCCGCACGCAGCGCGCCGACCGCGAATATCTGCCTTGACTGGGCGGTGTGTTTGATTTCGACGATTTCATCTGTGCCGATAAAATAAACACTGTGCTCCCCGGGGATTGTGCCGCCGCGCACCGCATGAATGCCGATTTCTCGGCCGCGTTTTTCTGTGCGTGTGCAGCGCCCGCATACGAACGGCTTGGGCGCCATCAGCGCATCGTTAATCACTTCCGCGATGGCCAGAGCAGTGCCGCTTGGGGAGTCTACTTTCTGATTGTGGTGCTTTTCCACAATCTCGATGTCGCAGTCTTCACCGAGGAAGGCGGCAGCCCGGCGGGAGAGCTCCATCTGAAGGTTTACGCCGAGCGACATATTGGCAGAGAAGAACAACGGTATCTGCGTCGAAGAAATCTTAATCTTGTTTTTTTCTTCATCCGTGTAGCCGGTTGTGCAGATCACAATGGGGGTGTTTTTGGAAAGTGCGTACCGAAGATTCGCGTCCAGTGCGTCCGGACGTGAAAAATCAATGATGACATCCACGGCTTCACGGCAATCGAATATGTCGGGGTATACAGGAAAATCATTGGAAACAGCGTCCGGCATCTTGTCTATGCCTGCACAGACGCGCATATCATCAGAATTTGCAGCAAACTTGGCAACCGTCTGGCCCATTTTTCCGTTTACGCCGCATATCAGTAAATTGATCATTCTAACCTCTTATCTTGTGTTTATCGTTGCATTTAAGCGATATCAAAATCGAGTGCGATGAGTTCCTTTTTCAGCAATACGGCTTTATCGGCGCTCATCTCGGTCAGCGGCATGCGCGGCAGCCCCACGTTGATGCCGATCATGTTAAGCGCCATCTTGACGGGGATCGGATTGACCTCGAGGAAAAGCGCGTCAATAAGCGGATTGAGTTTAAACTGCAGTTCTCTCGAACGCGTCACATCCCCGTTTAAAAAGCTCATCACCATATCGTGCGTAAGCCCCGGGAGCAGGTTGGAAACGACGGAAATAACGCCCTTGCCGCCCAAGGCGAGCAACGGCACCACATGGTCGTCGCAGCCCGAGTAAATATCGATATCGGGGCAGAGGCGGGGGTTTCGGTCATCTGAACGATATTGCCCGTCGCGTCTTTAATGGCTACGATATTGTCATGTGCGGTGATTTCCTTCATCACGCCGGGCTTGATATTGACACCTGTACGCCCCGGGATGTTATAAATCACGATGGGAGTGCTCACAGCTTCGGCGATGGCATGATAATGCTTAACCAGCCCGCCGTCGGTGCACTTGTTGTAGTACGGTGTCACAAGCAGCAGCCCATCAACGCCGAGGTCGGCAGCTTCCATAGAAATTTCGATCGCCGTGACGGTGTTGTTGCTGCCCGTTCCGGCGATAACGGGAACACGCCCGGCGGCCTGTTTCACGACGAACTCGATGGCGCTCAAGTCTTCTTCCTTGGACATTGTCGAAGATTCGCCTGTCGTTCCACAGACAATGAGCGCATCAATGCCGCCTTCTATTTGATATTCTATCAGAGTTTCAAATGCTGCGAAGTCGATGCCATTGTCGTCAAACGGCCTCACAAGCGCGGTGCCTGCTCCTTTAAAAATGCTCATAAAATCAAGCTTCCTCCCTCAGGTTATAGTTACCTGTCAAAATAGCCCTTGGCGGCAAGCAGTTCGGCCATCAGTACAGCGCCGCCCGCTGCACCACGCAACGTGTTGTGGCTGAGACATACAAATTTGTAATCGTAAATCGGGTCTTCGCGCAGGCGGCCGATTGATACGGACATGCCATTGCCGTTGTCGCGGTCCAGCTTGGTCTGCGGCCGCGCATCTTCCTCAAAGTACATGAGGAACAGCTCGGGTGCGCTCGGCAGCTTGAGTTCTTGCGGAGCGCCCTTAAAGCGCTGCCATCTTTGCTTGATCTCATCCATCGACGGTTTTTTAGCAAACCTGACGAATGTGGCCGCCATGTGCCCGTCGGACGCGGGAACGCGAATGCATTGTGTTGTAATCACAGGCTTTTGTGTATTGACAATCACATCGCCTTTAATTTGTCCCCAAATCTTCAAAGGTTCCTGCTCGCTCTTTTGTTCTTCGCCGCCGATATAGGGGATGACATTGTCAACCATCTCCGGCCAGGATTCAAACGTTTTACCCGCGCCCGATATTGCCTGATAGGTGCAGGCCACGATTTGCTCAATACCAAAATCATAAAGCGGATGCAAGGCCGGCACATATGTCTGTATCGAGCAGTTGGGCTTCACGGCGATAAAGCCGCGCTTTGTACCGAGACGCTTTCTCTGGCTGTCGATCACAGCCACATGCCCGGGGTTGATTTCGGGCATCAGCATCGGCACATCCGGCGTGCCGCGATGCGCGCTGTTGTTGGAAACCACGGGGATTTCTGCTTTAGCATATGATTCTTCGAGCTGTTTTGTCAGTGCTTTGTCAAGGCTGATTGCGCAGAAAACAAAGTCAACTGACTCAGCGGCTTTCTTGACGTCCGAAGCGTCATAGACTGTCATGCTTGCGATGTTTTCGGGCAGCGGCGAGGACATGGCCCAGCGCCCTTTCACGGCTTCGCCGTACGTTTTGCCCGCCGACCGCTCACTTGCGCTTAACAGAGCAATGTCGAACCAGGGGTGTTCGTTGAGCAGCGACACAAAACGCTGTCCCACCATGCCTGTTGCACCAACGATGCCTACCTTAAACTTTTTCACCGGTCTGACCTCCAAATTATATATAAAATGATTTTTATACAAAAATAGTGCGCATACCATAATAGCGCACCACCGTTATAATACCGCAAAACACAAATGCAATGCCGGACTACAGCAGCGCTCCGTCAAACAAGACGGCAGTTGCATGGCTGTTCGCCATACCCCCAGGCTAAACCTTTACGGACGGTTTCCCTTCGGCAGTTTCCCCTTTTTCATGTGCTTCACGGGCACCCGCTGCCTCCGCACAGATACTCTTGAAAACCGCGCCTCAAACTGTAATGGTATTCATGATAGTGATTATAACATTGCAGTCAGTATTCGTCAACATAAGCGAAGAAGAGCAGTTGAAAGCAGTCCTTGAAAAACTTGCATGGTATAGACTAAATCGTCAGCCTTTGCGAATGCTCTAAAATCTGTTGCTTATATAAAAATGTAACAATCTGCATACTTGTCAGATAAGCATAATGAAGGCGGCGCTGCACAAGCCAGTGCCCGGATGCCTGCCTGAAAGAGGTGAACTAAAAGCCGGAAATGGCTGAGGTGTGTACCGGTAGGGCGGTTCTTGCGGCGCGGAGGCAGCGGGCGCAGGGGCGGGCGGGGCTTGTCCGGCAGGTGCCGCCGGAAGAGCAGCAGTCAGCACAGGAGCAGGAGCCGGCGCAGCCGAGTCGGCTTGAGCCGTTCCGCAATTGGAGCAAAAAGCACTGTTGTCAGGAATCTGTTTTCCGCATATCCTACAATACATAACAGTCTCCTTTGTATGATTTATTAAAAATAGTAACATAAAAACAAGTATTATTAAACACGAATGAGCAGGAATGCCAGAAAGTGAGAATGACAAGGCGGCAGATTTTGAACAGTTGATACGCTTGTGTATAAGCGATTGAAATGATTACAGCGTCGTTAAGGTTTAAGTTGGAAATAAGCTTTTGCGAGTGGGTTGTGAAAAAATCGGCTGTATAGTATAGTATTTGAAAACTGGGCGGAGTGGAGGCTTTTTTGAACGCTTACAGATTTCTTGCCAAAACGTATAACGAACTCATGTCGGACGTGGATTACGGGACATGGGCAGCATATATCCATCGTTTTATAGAAAAAAGCGGCGCGCGAATTTATGAAACATCATGCGGCACGGGCAGCCTGACATGTCGTCTGTACGATTTTGGCCACGACATTGTGGCCTCGGATATATCTGCCGATATGTTGCGGGAAGCAGCCCAGACGGCGCGCGAGACCGGACGTAATATCACATTTGTTCAGCAGGATATGCGCAGCTTTGAAGCGGGCAGAAAGGCTGACGCGGTGGTCAGCGCATGCGACGGGGTGAATTATATCGACGTGCAGGGGCTCAGGCAGTTTGCGAATTGCGCGTACCGCGCGCTTAAGGACGGCGGGCTGCTGCTGTTTGATATCAGCACAAAGGCGAAACTTTTGTCAATGGACGGTCAGATCTACTTTGACGATTCTGACGATGTGACATGCATATGGAAAAATACATTTGACGCGAAAGCCGATACGCTTACGATGGATTTGACGTTATTTATACGGCAAGGCGATTTGTTTGAGAGATACAGCGAGACGCATGTTCAATATGCTCACGATGCAGATGACATGCGCTGTATTATAAAGCAGGCCGGTTTCAGTAACGTGGACGTTTATGAATTCTTAACAAAAAACCCGTGTACGGATACGGCACAGCGTGCGCAGTTTGTCTGCCGCAAGTAACGATCATAGTCATTTTAGCGTTTGATATGGTATAATCACACAGAGGAGAATCAATGAAGAACAACAAAAACTGCAAAATACTCAGCTTTCATCAGCCGGCAGAGTTCTATATAAAAAAAGCGGAGAAGCACATTGACGCGGGAAATTTCCTTGAAGCGCTCGCCCTTTACCGTTGCGTGTTGGGCATGGAACCCGAAAACGTGGATTACCTTTTAAGCATCGCGCAAATTTACTCCGAGATGGGCCTGTACGCCGAGTCGAACGATGTGCTGCTCAAGATTGCGAAATACGGAAATACACCCACGGAGTGCCTGTTTGCGCTCGGGTGCAACTATATGGGCCTTAAGAACTACGAGCTTGCGGACGAGGCGTTTGAGCAATATCTCGCGGTCGATCCGGATGGCGAATATGCCGAGGATATCGACGAGCTTTTTGATATCATGGATGAGGAAGACTATGAGGAAGAAGGCGCGCTTCATGATATCAGCCGCCGCATGATGTATGAACAAGCCTATGAAGGCAAACAATATCTAGACAAAGGTGACTATAAAAGTGCAATCTTGCATCTTGAAAAGGTGGTCGCCCGCGACGATACGATGACCAGCGCGATGAACAACCTGGCACTGGCCTATTTCTTTGAAGGCCGCAAATCGGAAGCGGTGGCGCTTTCCAAACGCGTGCTGAATACTCAGCCGCTCAACCTGCACGCCTGCTGCAACCTCGCGTTGTTCTATTCGGATTTGAATGACCATGCCAACGCCGCCGTGTATCTGCAGAAGCTGGACAGCCTCGGAGAAACAGAGCCGGAGGACATGCACAAAATCGCGCTCACTTACTGTGAGCTCGGGTATCATCAGAAAGCGTATCAGATGTTTTTAAAAATCGTATCGTTTCAACCGTATGATTTGAGAATTTTGCATTTTTGCGGCCTAGCCGCCTACAACAGCGGATTGTATGCGGAAGCGCTTTCGAGCTTCTTGAAAATTCTAAAGATAGACCCGAACAACAGCCTAGCGCATTATTATAAGGCGCTGGCGGAGCAGGCCAAAGCAAACGGTGCGATCAAAGAGCTCGAATATGTGTATCAGGTGCAGTTTTATGAGATCAAACGCCGAATTGGTTATCTCAATGAATGCCTGAAGCAAAAAGACGGCAGCCTTAAGGACAAGTGGGAGAGCGACGAGTTCTTCAAGTCGATCATTTTCTGGGGCCTGCATTATGGCGACGAATATATCAAAAAGATCGTGCTGGAAATCATGAGCATGTTCTCTGATGATAAGGTGGAGGAAATTTTCCGCGACTTTTTGCTCAAAAGTGCGGAAACGGATGAAATCAAGAACGACGTGTTTATGTACCTGAAAAAAATGGGCGCGAAGGAACCGTATGTGGCGTATATCAAAGGCTCCATTGCGGAAGTGCGTGTGGGCACCGTATCTGAGGATTTGAAGACGCTGCCGCGGCGCTATGCCGATGCGCTCACAAGCTTCATCGGACACACACGGCCGCGCTATAACGACGAATTTGTCACCTTTGGCGTGGAACTGATGCTGGCGGTGGTTAAGGAAAGAGATGATGACGGCAAATGGATACGGTCGGACGATGCGTTTGCCGCGGTGCTCGAACTGCGCACCTGCGAAGAAAAGAATGAATACGATATTCCGTCCAAGGCGGAACTGGTGGAGATTTACAACATATCTCCGACGACGCTGAACAAGTATTACCATGTGCTTTTCGGCGGCAAAGAGTAAGGTGAGCGTGTGATGCTGATTGATTTTGAACAACGATTCTCGGAATATCTTCATCAATATCTGCACAGCAACGGCTTGAGTGAAGATGAAATTGAGGAGCAGGCACCGGAGCTTTATTTAAGCTGGCTCGCCGGCCCGAAAGACTGGCTGGACGGCCGGTCGCCGAACAGCTTTTTTGAAGCGATGGACCCGGGGCAGCTCGTGGCGGAACTCGGGCTGTATTTGCTTTCAGATATGTCAATTCCGGGGCCGCTTCTGAACCGGATTGCTGACAGCTGTGAGGCCACGCATCCGCTGCTGATTTCGCTGATGCAGAACTATGAAGGCGAACAAAGTGATGAAATACGCACTGCGGTGGCCAAGCTGATAGAAGAGATGGATATGCCGCGCCCGTTTGCATATTATATTGACGTGGTGGCGGCCGCTTCGGAGCCGAGTGATTTTTCTGAAGCGTGCGTGGAGGAACTCAAAAACGCGGGACAGGACTATATTGACAAGGTGATAAGCGCATATGAATCGGCTTCATCCGGTTACGCGTCCGATTGTTTTCTTGATATTCTTGCCGATATGCCGTATGACGAACGCTCATATGAGCTGGCGATGGAAAGGTTTCTCTACAGTGATACCAATAAGGCGTTTTATGCGAGCTGCCTTGGAAAGCTGGGCTGTGAAAAGGCGCTGCCTTATCTGGAAGAAGCGCTTCGGCAGGACGGCCTCAAGTATTTTGATTATATCAGCATTAAAAACGCGGTGGAGGCTCTCGGCGGCGACGTGATGATCGACCGCGATTTTACCGGCGACAGCGACTATGAGTCTCTGATCAATAGGGAGGATTAAGTGATCACATTAACGGAGATTAAGCAAAACGAAAAGATAAATATTCTTGTGGAGCATGCCAATAAAGTACTGGAAGTGATGGGGTACACCGATCATGGCCCGAGACATGTCGGCTATGTGAGCCGCATCGCGGGGGAAGTTCTCGAAAAGCTTGGCAAAAGTGAACGGAGTGTGGAACTCGCCAAGATTGCGGGCTGGGTGCACGATGTGGGAAACATGGTGAACAGAAAGCAGCACGGGCTTAACGGTGCGACGCTGCTTTTCCCGATACTTTGTGAGATGGGCATGGACATTTCGGAAGCCTGCGATATCTGCTCGGCGGTGGGGTCGCATGAGGAGGAGACAGGGCTTCCCATCAGCGATATTTCCGCAGCGCTGATTATCGCGGATAAGGTGGATGCGCACCGCGCGCGCGTGAGAAAAAAACAATTTTTGCCCACAGACATTCATGACCGCGTCAACTATTCAATACAATCTACCAATATGACTGTGAAAGACGGCACCATTGCGATGGACTATACGATGAACAGCGGCGCGTCACCCATGGAGTTTTTGAGTATCTATTTAACGCGCATGCAGATGTGCGAAAAGAGTGCGCGTTTTCTCGGGTGTAATTTTGCGCTGCATATCAACGGTGTGAAGCTCAACAGATGGGAAGCAACGAATGGCCTATAACTGTTTTGCCTCGTGCGCGTTCGGTCTCGAATCCCTTGTTTCTTCGGAACTCAAAAAACTAAAGCTAGGCGGTGTGAGCGCGCGTGACGCACGCGTTTATTTTGATGCCGACGAAGCCGGTATTGCGGCAGCAAACCTCTGGCTGCGCACCGCAGACAGGGTGTTTATTGAGCTCGGCACATTTGAAGCGACGACGTTTGACATGTTGTTTGAAGGGGTGCGCGCGCTGCCGCTGGAAGATTTTATCCCGAAGGATGCCGCGTTCCCGGTCAATGCGGATTCGGTCGGCAGTACGCTTTTCAGCGTGTCGGACATTCAGTCGATCAGCAAAAAGGCGGCGGTCACGCGGCTGATGGCGGCGCACAAGGTGAACGTTCTGCCCGAGACGGGGAGCCGCTACGACATACACGTCAAGATATTGCGCAATCAGGTGTCGGTGTGCCTCAACACGAGCGGGACGGGGCTGAACCGGCGCGGGTTCCGAGCGGCCAACGTGGCTGCACCGATACGTGAGACGCTTGCGGCGGGGCTCGTGCTGCTCTCGGGCTGGGACGGCGGAGAGCTCTGTGACCCGATGTGCGGCTCGGGCACGATTGCGATCGAAGCCGCGATGATCGGCGCGAATATCGCGCCCGGATTAAATCGTCCATTCGATGCGCAAAACTGGCCCATCTTTAAAAAGCCGTGGATCATGGCAAGGGACGAAGCGGCGCAGCTGAAAACGCAGATGCCTGTGATATTTGCGTCGGACATCGACAAGAAGGCGCTGAGCGCGGCAGGCAAAAACGCGCAGGCCGCGGGAGTGGATTTAAAGCTTTTCCACGCGGATGTGAGAAATTTTTCGCGCAGCTGCCCGGTGCTGACCAACCCGCCGTATGCGGTGCGGCTTGGGGAACGCAATGAGGTGCACAAGCTCTACGGCGAGATGGGGAAGGCGTTTGCAAGTGCGCCTAAGAAATCCATCATCACGGCGGACGATGACTTTGAGCGGTACTTTGGGAAGCGCGCCACGAAAAAACGTAAACTCTACAACGGCAGCATCCGGTGCAACTTTTATCAGTATTTCTAATTGAAACCGGGGCGGCAATCATGTGATGCCATCCCCGATATTGCACGTATACAAAAGGCATATCGTATGTTGTTTATGGATAACCTTATTGCTTAAAGATTTAAGTTAATAAACTAGCAGCAATTAACGGCAATTGGGTACCTAATGAATTCTGGTCAGTTTTCTTAGATAGTATATAAAAGGACATTATAAGAATGAAAAAGATTATATATCTCATACCTGCTTTTATAATGCTTTTGCTTTTCGGTTGTGGTTCAAAAACGCAACTGCCGGACAAACCGGTTATATTCGATATTAAAGAAAATGACGGATATATTTCGATTGTTTCCGGTGAAAAGGAATATGTACCATTTTGCGCTTTTGAACCCTCGCAAGTTGGCGATTGTATTGGCTATTACGTGGATAATGGAGATAAAATTTATGTTTGCAAATTAAAAGGTCAATCATCTGATGAATGGATTGTTGATGTTTTAGACTTGGAAAACTGTAATGAAGGAATGATTTTTAAAGAAAAAAGCACGACGAACATCCCAAATGGGCTGTCATCTGAATATGAATGGAACAAGTAAACAATTGTATAATCAACGTGGCTACTCCAATTGCCTATCTGTTCAGCCATATAACGCTTTCGCACTCACATAAATATGCACGATATCGTCCCTTATTGCAGTGTATATTAAAAAAGGATTAAGCGCTTTCACCGATAATTATTATGCGGGTTTGTCAAAAGCATGATCCTATGTTATCATAAACCTCGCAATTTAAATGAGGAGACTATTTTAATCAATGATCAGTGCACAAGGGGTATCCCTTCAATACGGCGGTCGGGCGCTTTTTAAAAACGTCAGCGTTCAGTTTCAAGCAGGCAACTGCTACGGGCTGATTGGTGCGAACGGCACCGGGAAATCTACATTCCTGAAAATTCTCGCAGGCGATATTGAGCCCAATAACGGCGACGTGTCCGTCACACAGGGCGAGCGCATCGCCGTCCTGCGACAGGACCATTTTGCGTTCGACGAGTTCACCGTACGCGAAACGGTGATCATGGGGCACAAGCGGCTGTATGAAATCATCAAGGAGAAGGACGCGCTGTACGCCAAGGAAGATTTTAACGACGACGACGGCTTAAAGCTTGCGGAGCTTGAGGGCGAATTTTCCGAGCTCGATGGTTGGGATGCCGAATCGAACGCGGAGATACTATTAAACGGCCTTGGCATCACGGGCGAATACCATGAGATGAAAATGGCGGAGCTCGACGGCCCGCGAAAGGTGAAGGTGCTGCTCGCTCAGGCGCTGTTTGCGAAGCCCGAGAACCTGCTGCTCGACGAACCGACCAACAACTTAGACCTGCACGCCATCACATGG
>JAEZNC010000256.1 GCA_023441905.1 Bacillota bacterium
GTACATTCGTGATACTCGGGATGTATGCCTTGTTTCATTTGCACTCACCTCTCTATTCTTAAAAACCGGCGGCAATACCGCTGCCAGCGTAAAAGTCACGAAGTTCATTATAACATATGATCCGGAAAAATCAACGGTTTTTTTCTGCAACAAAGGCGTTATTGGCCGTAGAGCAGATAAAAGACCAGTACGGCCTGCACAACGAACACCACCGGCACGAAAATCATGAAAAGCAGCTTCTTCGTTTTATGATGAAAGGCCAGCATCGAGAGCCACACGCCAAGTGCCCCGCCCAAAAAAGCGAGCAGAAACAACGTGCGCTCGCGCAGACGCCGCGCATGCCTCACTGCCGCGCGCTTATCCGCCGCGCAGACGGCAAAGCCCGTAATGTTCACAATGGCCAGATACCCGATCAGAACATAAATCATCCGCTTTTCCTTTCGACGCACCGTTACGGCTATTCTATCCGAGACGCACCATAACGTCAAAGCCCGCTCCTATTATTTGGTTGGATTCGGATAAACAAAAAGCGTTTACAATATCGTGATTGATTAATTATGTAAAGCATTTATAATAATTAATGAAGAATGACCATAAAAAGCTATTTGTTTTTGGTTACGGCTGCGGCGTTTTATCCGCCGGCGCGCAGCATAAAAAGAACGGCAAAAAGTTATACGAAAATTATTATATGCTTTGCATTTTTATAAGGAGTGTTTATGAGAAAGACGAAGATCATCTGCACGATCGGACCCGCGACGGATACCGAAAAGCCGATGCGGCAGCTCATCGAAAACGGCATGGATGTGGCGCGCTTTAACTTCAGCCACGGAGACCATGCCACCCACAAAAGCCGTATCGATCTGCTGAAAAAGCTGCGTGCGGAATACGGCCGGCCTATCGGCATCCTTTTGGATACCAAAGGCCCCGAGGTGCGCATTAAGCGTTTTGCAGGCGGCAGTGCGGAGCTCAAAGAGGGCGCCACATTCACGCTCAATATGCAGGACGCGGAAGGCAACGACAAACAGGTATCCATCACTTACCCGCAGCTTGCAAGCGAACTGCCGCGGGGCACGCGTATACTGCTCGACGACGGGCTTATTGAGCTCGAAGCGCAAAACGTGACGTCACAGGCCATAGAATGCCGCGTGATCACAGGCGGTGTGCTTAAAGACAACAAATCGATCAATGTGCCGAGTGTGCACATGCAGATGGATTACATCAGCGAAAAGGACAGAAACGACATTCTCTTCGGCATCGAAAACGATGTGGACTTCATCGCGGCCTCATTTTGCCGAACAGCGCAGGACATGCTTGAGGTCAGGCAGATACTCGAAAAGAACGGCGGCAAAGACATACAGATCATCGCTAAGATCGAGAATGAAAGCGGCGTGACTCATATCGACGAGATCATCAAGGTCAGCGACGGCATCATGATTGCGCGCGGCGATATGGGCGTCGAGATGGACATCGTCGATCTGCCGCGCATCCAAAAGCTGCTGATCAAAAAGGCGTACTCGGCCGGCCGCAAGGTGATTACCGCCACGCAGATGCTTGATTCGATGATTCACAACCCGCGGCCCACGCGCGCCGAAGCAACGGATGTAGCCAACGCGGTCTACGACGGCACGAGCGCCATCATGCTGTCCGGCGAAACGGCGGTGGGTAAATACCCGATTGAGAGTCTCGTGACCATGTCGCGCATCGCCGAAAACACGGAAAACAACATCCATTATAAAATGCGTTTCAACACGAAGCTGCCCGAATACTGCGCGAGTGTGACAAGCGCCATCTCTCACGCGACGTGTTCCACGGCGCACAGCCTCGGCGCCAGCGCGATTATCGCATTCACCAAATCGGGCCGTACCGCAAGAATGGTTTCCAGCTTCCGTCCGGCCGTTCCGATTATCGCGTGCTCACCCATCGAAAAGGTCTGCCACCAGCTGGCGTTGTCCTGGGGCGTTTGCCCCGTGCTCGGCGAGGAGCAGGACAACACAGACAAGCTGTTTGAACACGCCGTCGAGCGGGCCAGATCCACCGGGCTCGTTCACCACGGCGAGGTGGTGGTGATCACGGCGGGTGTGCCGATCGGCATCAGCGGCACCACCAACACATTAAAGGTGCACATTGTGGGCAACGTGCTCGTGAAGGGCACGGGCTACAACAACATGGTGATCAACGGTAAACTCTGCGTCGCCGCCAACGAAAAAGCGGCGCGCGATATGTTTGAACCGGGCGACATCCTCGTGATTCCGCATACGAGCAATTCACTCATGGATCTGCTCAAAGAGGCATCCGGCATCATCACCGAACAAGGCGGCATGGATTCACACGCCGTCATCGTGGGGCTTACGCTGGGCATCCCCGTGCTCTGCGACGCTGAAAATGCGACGGGGATACTCAAAAACGGTACCACGGTCACTCTCGATACGGCACGCAGCATGGTGTATACCGGAATCGGACAGTAAGCAATCCGCAAAGCACAGGAGGATGGCGTTTGCGCGCCAAAAAGCGATGAAATTATCTTCTTTGATGAACGACTTGTCTTCGGGCATATTCACCGAGCTTGCCAGGGAAAAAGCGAAGCTGACCGCAAACGGTATGGACGTGATTGACTTAAGCGTGGGCACACCCAACATACCGCCCACCGAGACGGTCAAACGGACGATTGCGGATGAGTCGCTCAAAGACGACAGCTACATATACGCGATCGACGACCTGCCGGAGCTTCGGCAGGCCGCTTCCGTCTGGTATCAAACGCGCTACGGCGTTGAACTTAACGCGGATACAGAGGTGTGCGCGGTGCTCGGCACACAGGAGGGTCTTGCACACTGCTGCCTGCCCGTTATTGACCCGGGCGACACCGTCATCCTGCAGGATCCGTGCTATCCGGCGTTTTTCACGGGCGCGGTGCTCGCGCACGCGGAGGTGTTCCGCGTGCCCCAGAGGCCCGAGAACGGATTTATTATCGACTTTAACGATATCCCCGAAGCTGTGGCCCGGCGCGCAAAGCTCATGATCGTCTCATATCCGAACAACCCGACAACCGCGGTCGCGCCGCCGTCGTTTTACGATGAGCTGATTGCGTTTGCGAAGCGATACGATATATTCGTGATTCACGATAACGCGTACAGCGAGCTTGCTTTCGACGGACTGCGCGTGGGCAGCTTCCTCGCGCATCAGGGCGCCAAAGAAATCGGCGCGGAGTTCAACTCGCTGTCAAAATCGTACGGGTACGCGGGCGCGCGGCTCGGGTTTTGCGTTGGCAATGTAGACTATATCTGCGCGCTCAAGCAATTAAAATCCAACACGGATTACGGCATATTTCTGCCCATACAAAAGGCGGGTATCTGTGCGCTGCAAAGCGATGCCTGCGTCGTGCGCGATACCTCCGCCGCGTACCAAAAGCGCCGCGATATTCTGATCAGCGCGTTTGCGTCACACGGCTGGCGGATCGACAAGCCGCGCGCGACAATGTTCGTATGGGCGAAGATACCGGATCCATTCGGCACCGATGATGTGGGGTTCGTGCAGCGGCTCATGCGCGAAACGGGCGTGCTTGTGGTGCCGGGCAGCGCGTTTGGCAGCTGCGGCAAGGGCTATGTGCGCATCGCGCTCGTACAGAATGAAGACCGTATTCTGACCGTGGCCGAGAGGATTGGAAAGTTTCTGAGTCATTAAACAAATCAAACATTGACGGGCGGGCATACCCAATGGGGTAGGCTCTTGAAACCCGCCCCTACAAATATGCTGTATATGAATATGATTGTTGTTAGAGGTGAATCTATGATTCCCAAACGTAAATACTGACAGGCGTCCCATGGACGCCCCTACGAATAATGGATTTGGAGGTGCCGCGCTGGAACGTAGGGGCGATCATGGATCGCCCGCCCAAGCAGCCTGAGCTGTCGCGCATCGGTCTCGTTGCTAAAAAACTAATCAATAAAATCCCTGAAATCTATCCCACCGTTCACATTGAAAAATTTACGGTTATGCCCAATCATGTCCATATACTGATAGGTATATACCAAACCAATCCTGACGGGCGTCCCATGGACGCCCCTACGATTTCTCGCATCATACAGCAATATAAGGG
>JAEZNC010000261.1 GCA_023441905.1 Bacillota bacterium
TACACACTAATTTGTAATATTAATCGCAAATATAAAAAAAAAGAATACTGTAACAGTGGTCATGGTCAGAGAGTCTAACCCTATTATCGCAGCCCCTCTGACGACTGCTTGTACGCGTGGATTGAGGTCTTTCACCGATAGGTGATTGGAGAGGAGAGAAAACGGCTGATTATCGGTCATATCGGTCAATCATTTCTGCCCATCCCTTTGGGATAGACATTTGAAAGAGTATCTTTATGCTTTATCAGGAGCCTGAAAAGAGCCGCTTCGGCTCTTTGTTGCATAACTACACAGATTGAAATACTGACGGCTAATTACTTATCCCTGTCACGCTGCATCGGGCAGAACGCCTTCTAAGACTTGTTGGCGATTGGTATTGCAGATTTGAAAACAAACAGCGCACGGGGCGTCACAAACAGTGGCAAAGTAGAAAATCGGGTATCACGGCAAAAACGGTATATGCCCAAGAATGGACCAAATACGAACGGAATTTTTAAGACAATCGGTCTTTAAAATCTTCGTATCCGAACTCTTTGACAAGTTTATTCTGTCCGTCAGTCGTATGTATCAGTATGGCGGGCAGCGGCATGCCATTGAATGTGTTGTTCTTCACCATCGTGTAATGCGCCATGTCACAGAACACGAGCTTATCGCCTGTTTGCAGCGGCTCATCAAACGCGTAATCCCCGATGATGTCGCCCGCGAGGCAGGTCGGGCCGCCGAGACGGTAGCTGTACCGCTTCTCCCCCGGTTTTCCCGCACCGATAATCTCCGGACGGTACGGCATCTCAAGCACATCCGGCATGTGGCAGGCCGCCGAGGTATCGAGCACGGCAATGTCCATGCCGTTGTGCACAATTTCAAGCACGCTGGCAACAAGAAACCCCGTGTTTAAAGCCACTGCCTCACCGGGTTCCAGATAAACCAGCACATCGTACGTGTCGCGCAGCCGAATCAGCTCACCAATGAGCCGTTCCACGTCGTAATCCGCGCGCGTGATATGATGGCCGCCGCCAAGGTTCAGCCATTTCATGCCGTGAAAATACGCGCCGAATTTCTCTTCAGCCGCCTGCAGCGTCTCAGAGAGCGCGTCGGCATTCTGCTCGCAGAGCGTATGCATATGGAAACCCGTAAGGCCCTCAAGCGATGCCGGTTCGAAGTTTTTAAGCGTGGTGCCCAGCCGCGAAAACGGCGCGCACGGGTCGTATATCGCGTGGTCCTGCGTGGAGCGCTCCGGGTTCAGCCGCAGCCCGCACTCCGCACCCGCATCCAGCGCTTTTTTGCCGAACCGCCGCCATTGATCGAACGAATTGAATATAATGTGGCCGCAGATGCGCGTGAGTTCGTCCATATCCGCCTCTTTGTAGGCAGGCGAATACACATGCGTCTCGCCACCGAACAGCTCTGCGCCGAGCTTCGCTTCATAAAGGCCGCTCGCCGCCGTGCCGCAAAGATAGCGGCTGATCAGCGGATACAAGCTATGCATGGCAAACGCCTTCTGTGCGAGAAGTATTTTGCAGCCGCTGCGTTCCATCACATCAGAGAGCCGCTCCAGATTCTTAATGAGCCTTGTTTCATCCACCACATAACACGGCGTGGGCAGTTCATAAAGCCAGCCGTCCATCAGTCCACCATAACCGGGTCAAAGTCTTCCTGCCACGGCAGGCCCCATATATTGAGCGCGTCCATGAATGGGTCGGGATCGAACTCCTCGACGTTGAATACGCCCGCACCGCGCCAGGTTCCGTTCATCAGCAGCATTGCGCCGATCATCGCGGGCACGCCCGTGGTGTAGCTGATGGCTTGGCTTCCGACCTCTTTGTACGCCTCCTGATGGTCGCAGACGTTATAAACATAGTAATGGCGTTCCTTGCCGTCCTTGATGCCTTTGAAGATACAGCCGATATTGGTTTTGCCCACCGTGCGCGGCCCGAGCGACGCGGGATCGGGCAGCACCGCCTTTAAAAACTGCAGCGGCACAATCTTCTGCCCCTGAAAATCGATCGGCTCAATCGATGTCATGCCGACGTTTTCGAGGCACTTCAAGTGCGTGAGATAGCTCTGCCCGAACGTCATAAAAAAGCGGATGCGCTTGACGCCCTTGATGTTGAGCGCGAGGCTTTCAAGCTCCTCGTGGTGCAGCAGGTACATGTCCTTCACGCCCACCTCGGGAAAATCGTACACACGCTTGATCTCCATCGGCTCGGTTTCCACCCACTGGCCGTTTTCAATGTAGCTGCCCTTTGCCGAGACCTCGCGGATGTTGATCTCGGGGTTGAAGTTCGTTGCGAACGGATAACCGTGGTCGCCTCCGTTGCAGTCGAGTATGTCGATCTCGTGGATCTCATCGAAATAGTGCTTTTGTGCGTATGCGCTGAATACGCCCGTCACGCCGGGGTCAAACCCGCAGCCGAGCAGCGCGGTGATGCCCGCCTGCTTGAAGCGGTCGCGATAGGCCCACTGCCAGCTGTACTCGAACTTGGCCGTGTCAAGCGGCTCGTAGTTTGCGGTGTCCACATAATTCGTTTTGGTCGCGAGGCACGCGTCCATGATCGCGAGGTCCTGATACGGCAGTGCAAGATTGATCACAACGTCCGGCTTGAACGCTTCGATCAGCTTGACAAGCTCGTCCACGTTATCGGCATCCACCTGTGCCGTGCTGATCTTTGTTCTGCCGCCATCCAACTTCTTTTTAAGCGCGTCGCACTTGCTGACCGTACGGCTCGCGATGCATATCTCCTCAAACACATCCGGGTTTTGGCAGCACTTATGAATGGTGACGCTTGCCACGCCCCCGCACCCGATAATCAACGCTTTTCCCATAGCTGTGTCCTCCTCTAAATATTCAGGATGTTGCCCTCACCAAAGTTGTGATGTCATTCCGATGAAGCGTAAGCGTAAGAGGAATCCCATGTTTAAAGCGTTTTGCCATGGGATGCATTCGTCGCTTCGCTCCTCAGCATGACAGTATAAATGACTTATCATAAGCAATGACACACATGACTTCTAAATCCACTTCACAGAGTCAGAATCCCTCAGACCGCTGACTAACATATAGCGTCATTTCGAGAGAGCGTCAGTCAATCAATTATGAAGCGGATGGCATCCCATGTTTAAAGCGTTTTGCCATGGGATGCATTCGTCGCTTCGCTCCTCAGCATGACAGAATCAGGTTTATCACATCCTGAGGACATTGCACTGTGTTTTATTTATGCCCAATACTCATCGCGAGCAGCAACTCGCGCAATATCTTGAGCGCCGCGGCGGTTGCTATACCGCTCGGGTCGTACACGGGGCTCAGTTCATTCAAATCGCACGCGACGATATTGAGCGGTTTGCAGACGGTGTACACGGCTTCAAGCAGCTGCATAAAGCACACGCCGCCCGGCTCGGGCGTGCCTGTGCCGGGAAATACCGACGGATCGAGCACATCGAGATCGATTGAAAAATAAACAGGCTTCCCTTGCAGCTTCCTGACCACATCCTCCAGCCCGGCGAAATCGAACTTTTGCAGATGCGTATGGACTTTGGCCCATTCGAATTCCTCTCTGAGTCCCGATCGTATGCCGAACTGACAGATGCGCCCGTCGCCGAGAATGTCCCACACGCGCCGCATCACCGTTGCATGAGAGAGCGTCGCGCCAAGATAATCCTCTCTTAAATCAGTATGGGCATCAAAGTGAATCACATGCAGATCGGGATGCTTTTTCGCGGCAGCGCGCACCGCGCCAAGCGTCACAAGATGCGCGCCGCCGATCATCACGGGGCGTTTGCCGTCCGCCAGTATTTGCGCCGTCTTTGCTTCGATCGCGCCGAGCGCGGTCTGCGTATCCCCAAAGCACAGCTCCAAGTCACCGCCGTCATGCACGTTCATATCTTCCACATCCGCATCGAGATACGGGCTGTATGTCTCCAGCGCGTACGATTCCGCGCGCATGGTGCGGCTCGCGAAACGCGTGCCGGGGCGGTAGCTCGTCGTCGAATCAAACGGCGCGCCGAATATCACGGTGTCCGAATTATTGTACGGTTTGTCACAGCCGAGGAACGTCTGCATCTTCCACATCCTTGATGATGTCCTCCACATACGTGGGCAGCGCAAACGCCGCCCTATGCAGATTGGTATTGTAATAGCGCGTTTTGAGCCCCAAAGCCTCCCAGCGCTGC
>JAEZNC010000131.1 GCA_023441905.1 Bacillota bacterium
CCGTCCCATCCGCAGAAAACACGCTCGCCTGCTTTGATAAGCAGCCATTTTGAAAACACCGTAAAGTCAAAGGGCAAAAGATTATAAAATGCTTTCAGATAAGATTTTGCGATGACAGCGCCAGACGCCTTCAACAGCCTGTATTGCAGACCTGTTATACCCGGAACCTTTGGTATGTTTTTAAGCAGCAAATAAGAATGGGCGGCATCGGAAACCAAATCGCCCTTATAGGCCCCGAACCAGTCAATGAAGAAATTCTTATCACCTGTTTTCAATATGTTGCCCGGATGAAAATCACCATGGCATAAAGCGGTCCCTTCTGTTAAGCCGTCAAGAATATCGAGCATAAAAGTTTTTGTATCTTCGCTCAGCGGCGAAAGCCCAATCAAATAACGGGAGCGCTCTTTCCCGGTAACCAAACCTTCAATATCAATAGAATCGGGCATGTTGGCGTGAAGCCTTGCGAGCAAGGCACCCTGCTGTTTCAGCTTATGAGGGTTCTTCTTGATGAAATCCATCATCGATATGCCGTCTATCTTTTCGACTACCACAGCGGGTTTGCCGTCAACGGTCAAAGATTCATAAACTTCGGGAACATCCAATCGATCTTTCAATGCCCTCATCACTTTGATTTCGTTACCCAGCAGCTGCGCATCTTCGGGTTTTCGCAAGACCCTGAGGACTTTGCCCTCACCATAGTAATAAATCTGCGCTTGTGCCCCCTGCGCCATCAGTTTGAGCCCCTCAAGTGTTCTCACATTTCCCTCCAAAAAATATGATCCGGCCTTAATAAAGGTCAGATCATATGGGTGCTGCTTTATTCTCTTCTATCCTTATATCATCTCTTCGAGCATGGCATAAAGCCTCGGCACAACGCGTTTCATTGAATAGGGCTTAAAGTTTTTGTCGACGAACACATGGTCCGTCTGCCCTTTCGCCACGAGCTTGGCATCCTTTTCTCTTATGATTTCATAAAAAAACTTCACTTTAACCGCGCTTAAATCGGCCACGGATACTCTGACGGTCAATATGTCATGGTAATAGGCAGGATGAAAGTACTGGCACAAATCTGAAACAGGCGCAAGAAAATAACCGAGGTCTTCTACTTCCTTATAGCTTAATCCGCACTGCCTGACGATTTCCTCGAGACCGATATCGAGCCAGTTTAAGTAATTGGCGTGATGCGCTAAGCCCTGCCTGCCGACTTCCGAATACCTCACTTGTATCTTGCATTCCACATTTTTCATACAACGCCCCTCCGAAAAAGATAAATTGTCAAAAGCCTTTTTCCATGAGTATTTCTCTGGCCGAAGCAGCTTCGGATTCGAGCACCATCACCTCGTAGGTATCGCTGCTGCATTTTGTTTTGGCCGACACGTTGCGAATCTTCACCAGAATCCCTTCGGATTCAAGATTCTTTTGCATTGCTTGCGCCATTTTTACGGAACTGGCCATGCCCACAACGATCCACATAGCGATCTCCTTTTTCAGGCATCCGTTTTGCCGGAATAAATAATACCGTAGGCGGTATTCACCTGTGCTTTGCCTCTGATTTTTACAGCCGATGTGTTTTCGGTAAACTGAGCGATCATCACTTCACCGTTATCGAGCTTTTCCGTGTGATGAAAACGCGTATCCCGACCGCGCGTCATACCGATGATATTCACGCCATCTTCGAGCGCTTTGATCACAATATAATCCTGATTGTAGCTGTTGCCGTTCTCCGAATCCATCTGCCGCACCTGTCCTTAAAATTTAGTCATATATTAGCATATTTTTTGCTTCCCGACAATATGTGATTCAGCCAACAACCACATTATCCTTACCGAACGCCGATTCAAGGCTTTGAATAAGCGCATCCGTCACCGTCACGCCGAGCGGCCCGCATGTTTTTATTTTCTGGCCCGTCTTTTCTATCATCACCGACACACATTCGTCCCCCGGAGACGTGCGCAATATCTGCTTGAGCCTCACGGTATCGTCGCCCATATCCTGCGGCACACGCACAAAAAGCTTTTTGCCGTCGTATTTTTCATCCTTCACCACAAACGGGCGAATGTCGTCCACAAGCAGCTGCGGTGCTTCTCCCTCGCGGATATCCACCTTGCCGAGCACGCGCACAATCGCGTCTTCGGTGAGCATCGGCTCCACCTTTAAAAACGCACTCGGGAATATAACGAGCTCGAGCGACCCGTACAAATCTTCGAGCCACGCGTTGGCCATCAGCTTTTTAAGCTTTGTGGACCGCCTTCTGATACCGTTCAGTATGCCGATCAATTCAACATCCCGTGATTCAAAAAACCGGGCCGAATCCGCGTCGTCTGTGGCCGAGAGGATTCGGAATATATTGACTTCTCTCTTCTTGAGCTGCTTTTTGTACCTGTCGAGCGGATGGCCCGAAAGATAAATACCGGTCGCGAGCTTTTCAATGGCGAGCAGCTTTTCTTTAGAGTATTCGGGGATCTCTTCAAAATCGTCCGAATCACCCACCGCTTTTCCGGGCAACGCATCAAAAAGCGATATCTGCCCTTCCACCGTTTTGCGTTTGGCATCCTGCGCCGTTTTGAGCACGCGCTCGCATACGGCAGCCAGCGAGGAGCGTTTGAGCCCCAAATTATCAAAACAGCCCGCGAATATCATGCCTTCGAGCATCTTGCGGTTGATAATGCCCGCCGTGCGGTTGATAAAGCTGCGAAAACTCGTGTATTCTCCTTTTTCACGCTCCGTCACAATGTCTTCGGCGGCGCGCCCCACATCGCGTATCGCCGCAAACCCAAAACGGATGCCGCCGTTTTCGGGCGCGAACAGAAACTGCGATTTGTTGATATCCGGCCCGAACACACGGATGCCGCTGCCGACACAGTACTGAATATACGCGGAAATCTTGTCCGGCGTGCCGATAAAGCTGTTTAACAGCGCGGTCATGTATTCCACTTTGTAATAGCATTTCAAATACGCAGTATAATATGTGATCGCCGCGTAAGCGCACGCATGGGATTTGTTAAACGCATATTCCGCGAAATCCATCATCTGATTGAAAATGCTCTCGGCGGCAGCGGCCGGCACACCGCGTTTGAGCGCGCCCTCCACGCCGTTTTGCTCGTCGCCGTAGATGAATATGCGCCTTTCCTTCTCCATCACGTCTTTTTTCTTTTTGCTCATCGCACGGCGCACAAGATCGCTGCGGCCCATCGAATAACCCGCGAGATCGCGTACGATCTCCATCACCTGCTCCTGATACACCATACAGCCGTAGGTTTCGGATAGTATGCGTTTGAGCCTTGGGTGCAGATAGTTCACGCTTTTCGGATCGCGTTTTGCCGCAAGATAAGCCGGTATGCTGTCCATCGGCCCCGGACGGTATAAAGCGATAACCACCATGATATCGCCCAGATTTTCGGCCTTGAGCTGCACGGCCAGCTGCCGCATGCCCGCGCTTTCCAGCTGGAATATGCCGTCTGTATCGCCCGAAGCAATCAGCGCGTAAACGTTCTTGTCGTCGTATTTGAGCGTGCTCAAATCGAGCTTCACGCCGCGTGTTTTTTCAATAAGCTCCAGTGTATGGCGAATCACGGTCAGGTTTCGGAGGCCAAGAAAGTCCATCTTTAAAAGGCCTAGGCTTTCGAGAGTTCCCATCGGGAACTGTGTGATCACGCTGCCGTCGCGCGGGTTGATCTGCAGCGGCACATACTCGGTGATGGGCCGGCGAGATATCACAACGCCCGCCGCGTGCGTGGACGCGTGGCGCGGTATGCCTTCGAGCTTCATCGCCGTGTCGAGCAGGTCTTTGATCTCCGGCTTGGTTTGGTATTCGGCCATGAGGCGCGGATTTTCCTCCATCGCACGCCGCACCGTCATCTTCAGCGCGAACGGCACCATCTTGGCAATCCTGTCCGCGTCGGCCAGCGGCAGCTTCATCGCGCGCGCCACATCGCGAATCACCTGCTTGGCACCGAGTGTGCCGAACGTGATGATCTGAGCGACCTTGTCCTCGCCGTATTTGGCGACGACATAATCGATCACTTCCTGACGGCGCTCGATGCAAAAGTCGATATCGATATCGGGCATACTGATGCGTTCGGGGTTTAAAAAGCGCTCGAAGAGTAGCGAATACTCGATTGGGTCGATATCCGTGATGCGCAGCACATAAGCGCAGAGGCTGCCCGCCGCGCTGCCGCGCCCGGGGCCCACCATAATGCCGTGATCCCGCGCGTATTTGATGAAATCCCAAACGATCAGGAAGTAATCCGTGAAGCCCATGTTTTTGATGACGCCGAGCTCGTATTCGAGCCGCTCCTTAAGCTCGTCGGTCACAGGGTCATAGCGTTCGCTCAGGCCCTGCATACAAACTCTTTTCAAGTATGCGTCGTGGTCTTCGTCATCCGGAACGGCGAACACGGGCAGATGCCGCGCGGAGAAATCCATTTTCACGTCGCACTTGTCCGCAATCAGCTGCGTATTGCTGATGGCCTCGGGTGCGTACGCAAACAGCGTGCTCATCTCCTGCGCGCTTTTGATATAAAATTCATCCGTGCCGAAGCGCATTCTGTCCGCGTCGTCCACGAACGAGCGGGTCTGTATGCACAGCAGTATGTCCTGCGCCTGTGCGTCTTCACGGTTCGTGTAATGCACATCGTTGGTGGCCACGAGAGGAATGGAAAGCTCGGTGCCCATTTTAACCAGCGCGGCGTTCACCTGCTTTTGCTCGGGCAAAAAGTGGTCCTGCAATTCAAGGTAGAAATCGTCACCGAACATACCGCGCAGCCGCTCCGCGAGTTTTCTCGCGCCTTCGATGTCGCCCGCCATAATCATGCGTGGGATATCGCCCGCGAGGCAGGCCGAGAGGCAAATCAATCCGTTTTTATTCGTTTCGAGCACATCGTAATCAATGCGCGGCTTATGGTAAAACCCTTTGGTGAAGCCGATGGAAGAGAGCCTCATCAGGTTTTGATAACCTTCGGCGTTTTTGGCAAGCAGTACGAGATGCGAATATTCCTTCATCTCTTTTGTTTTGTCATTGAGACTGCCGGGCGCGACATACACCTCGCACCCGATGATGGGCTTGATTCCTGTATCCACAGCCTTGCGGTAAAAATCCACCACACCGTACAGCACACCGTGGTCGGTCACCGCGATGCTGCCCATATTGAGCTCAGCCGCGCGCGCCATCACGTCGCCGATGCGCGCCGCACCGTCGAGCAGGCTGTATTCGGTATGCAGATGAAGATGCGTAAAATCCATGTGAACCTCCGTCTTTAATATAGCGTAAATGGCGTGATGATTCAATCATACACTCACTCATGTCCATAAAAAGATGCCGCAACCCGTAAACATATGCTATAATCGGTATCATAAAAAAACACCGGGGAGCATGGAATTTGATACAACAAAAAAACACGCGTTTCCGCCGTGCTTTAAGGGCGTTGCTGGTCCTGCTGTTCTGGCTGGCTGTGTGG
>JAEZNC010000066.1 GCA_023441905.1 Bacillota bacterium
TAAAAACTTTCGAAGACGGATTCTAATTACCTTTAATGCAAACAGGGTTCCAATCACTTGTTGGTGATTGAAACCCTGCTAAGATTACTTTAGTCTACTTGACCCCAACCATTGACACAGAGCCCAATTTTTAATACACTGCACAGCGGGGAGCAAAGCAACAGCGACAAAGCGGAACTCTCCGGGTACCAAAAAAGGCTGCGCGAGCAGCCTTTATAAGTATGTGTTGATATTCCGGTTCTTAGTTGTCCTTTTTACTGTCGCCGGGCAACAGGCCCTTGCGCGTCAGGTTGATGCGGCCCTGCTTGTCGATCTCCACCACGCGGACGAGAATCTCATCGCCGATGTTGACGACGTCCTCCACCTTATTGACATGCTCGTTGGCGAGCTTCGAAATATGCACGAGGCCATCCTTACCGGGCGAGAGCTCTACGAACGCACCGAAGTTCATAATGCGCACCACTTTTCCGAGATACACATTGCCCACCTCAACGTCCTTAACAATCGCGTCGATCGCGGCTCTGGCCTTGTCCGCCGCCGCTTCGTCTGCCGAGAGTATAAACACGCGGCCGTCGTCTTCAAGATCGATCTTGACGCCCGTATCGGCAATGATCTTGTTGATGACCTTGCCGCCCGAACCGATAACCTCGCGGATCTTCTCGGGATCAATCGTGAACTGGTAGATGCGCGGCGCATACTTCGAAAGGTTCGGACGCGGCTCAGCCAGCACGGCTTCCATCTTGTCGAGTATGAACATGCGGCCTTTGTTCGCCTGTGCGAGCGCGCGCGTCAATATTTCCTTATTGATGCCCTTGATCTTGATATCCATTTGAATCGCGGTGATGCCCTTGCGTGTGCCCGCGACCTTAAAGTCCATATCACCAAAGAAGTCTTCGAGACCCTGGATGTCCGTCAGTATGGCGAGATTGCCCGTCTCATCATCCTTGATAAGGCCCATCGCCACGCCGGCCACCGGCGCTTTAAGCGGCACGCCCGCATCCATCAGCGAGAGTGTGCTCGCGCAGATACTCGCCTGCGACGTCGACCCGTTGGAGCTGATGCACTCGGACACCGTGCGGATGGCGTAAGGGAACTCCTCTTCGCTCGGAAGAACAGGAATCAGTGCTCTCTCCGCGAGCGCACCATGGCCTGTTTCACGGCGGCTCGTGCTGCGCATCGGCCTTGCTTCGCCGGTTGAATACGGCGGCATATTATAATGATGCATGTAGCGTTTGAATTCCTGATCCGACAGACCGTCGAGCCGCTG
This sequence comes from Bacillota bacterium, assembly GCA_023441905.1. Lineage (GTDB taxonomy): Bacteria > Bacillota > Clostridia > Christensenellales > SZUA-584 > SZUA-584. The sequence continues at coordinate 1,268 of JAEZNC010000066.1, forward strand.
GGCTTCGCTCACCGAGCCAAGCGTGGTCAGCGTGAGTGCCTGCGTCTCTCCGCGCGTAAACACGGCACTGCCGTGTGTGCGTGCGAAAACGCCCACCTCGCACCATATCGGGCGAATCTCATCCTGAGCGCGGCCATCCGGACGAATGCCTTTGTTGATAATTCTGTCGCGGACAAGTTCTTTGCGAAGCGCGTAAAGCACGCTGTCGATGTCGGCTTCCATGCCCGGATATTCTTCCGCAAAATGCGCCTGAACGTCTGCGGTCATCTCTTCGGTGCGCTCTTCACGAACTTTTCTTTCATTTGTATCGATGCTGTAGGCAACCTTTTCTGTCGCGTAAGCTCTCACCTTTTCTTCGAGCTCCGCATCCACCTTGATGAGCTTCGGCTCAGCCTTGGGCTTGCCCACTTCGCTCACGATGTTTTCAATGAATGCCACAACCCGTTTGATTTCTTCATGCGCGAGCAATATCGCGTTAAGCATCTGCTCTTCGCTGATTTCATTGGCACCCGCTTCCACCATCATCACGGCGTCCTTGGTGCCCGAAACCGTGAGATCCAGCAAGCTTTTTTCACGCTGAGCCGCATCCGGGTTCAGCACAAATTCCCCGTCCACAAGCCCCACGGTTACGCTGCCTGTGGGCCCCATAAACGGAATATCCGATATCGAAAGCGCCACCGACGAACCGATCATGCCGAGCGGGCCCGGTATGATGTCCTGATCCACGCTCATCACGGTGCAAACCACCTGAACGTCGTTGTAATACCCTTTGGGAAACAGCGGCCGAATCGGCCTGTCGATGAGACGCGATGTTAATATCGCTTTTTCGGAAGGCCTGCCCTCGCGCTTAATAAAGCCGCCGGGAATTTTACCTACCGAATACATCTTTTCTTCAAACTCAACGCTGAGTGGGAAAAAATCAATTCCGTCTCTCGGCGTTTTGGCTGCCGTTGCCGTCACCAGCACGGCCGTATCGCCGCAGCGCATCAGGCATGTGCCGCCTGCCTGCTGGGCATACTTGCCCGTTTCCACCGTCAGTGTTCTGCCGGCATAATCCATTTCAAATACTCTGTGTTCCATTTTTTCTACTTCTCCTTCTTCCTTACCAGCATTGCGTATGCCCCATACGCATGCCCCATGCCGTTATCGCATGTTTTTTGAACAAATAATAGAGCGGTCGCCCGCTCTATTATTTGTTATTTTCTTAAGTTCAAACCTTTAAGCACTTCTCTGTAACGCTCAATGTCTTTTTTCTTAAGATAGTTCAGCAAGCCTCTCCTTTTACCAACCATTTTCAGCAAGCCTCTTTTGGAATGGTGATCCTTCTGATGCGTCTTTAAATGATCGTTGAGATGGTTAATGCGCTCACTCAGCAGCGCAATCTGAACTTCCGGCGATCCCGTGTCGCCCTCACTGATGGCGAACTGCGAGATAATGCCCGCCTTTTTTTCCTTATCCATTTAGTCCTCCTGTTAGTCAAAACCCCGTAAACAATGCAAAGCGTCGGATACTCGCCAAGCAGTGTAAGCGGTTAAAATCAGAATTTATGATAACATAACAGACTTTGTTTGTAAACATCGTCTTTTTTTATCCAAAGACTGTTTTTGTACTGGCCTCAAACACACGTTACATACTGTATAATCTCCACCAAAGGCATTTGGTTTAGTCATGGTTGTTCTTAGAATATACCCAGATACAGCTCTGCGATCTGATTCGGTGTCTTCATCCCAAAACAGGGCTTTATAATCCTGTTTGAGTCTCGCTGATATTGTTCCAGCTGCCTTCGTCCATCCCCTTAGCATTCTTTTTTAATCCATAGACTGTTTTTATTATTGCTTAATAGATTTTTTGTTAATATATTGCACGATTTTCGCGCATTGTGAAAACATGATCACCAGATATTTTTATATATTACATAAATATATACCTTAATATAAGAATTATTTTTTGGTGTACATATCCATCAATATGACATTGTGCTATAATAATTGCTCGGAGAGAATTTATACAATGATGAAGGAGACCGTATGGCTAGCAAACTGACATTTAAAGGCGGCATCCATCCTCTAAAAGGCATCCATCACGGCAAACCGCTGTCGGATCAGCGTCCGATAGAAAACTGCAGCGCGCCAAGCGAGATTATACTGCCACTTTCTCAGCATATCGGCGCCCCAAGCGTCCCTGTCGTCAAGGTGGGCGACAAGGTTGATATGGGGCAGATGGTGGCCGACGCGAGCGGTTATGTGAGTGTGCCGTGCTTTTCGAGCGTATCAGGTACCGTCAAGGCGATTGAACTTCGCCCGCACATTTCCGGGCGTCCGATGATGGCTGTCGTCATCGAGAACGATTTTGAGGACAGGCTGTCCCCCGATATCAAAAGCCCCGGCAGTTTAGCGGCGTTATCTTCTAAGCAGATCGTTGATATCATTAAAGGTGCCGGTATTGTGGGTATGGGCGGGGCTGCTTTCCCGACCCATGTTAAGCTTTCGCCGCCGCCTGAAAAGAAGATCGATACACTGATTGTCAACGGTGCGGAATGCGAACCGTATTTAACCGCCGACCACAGGCTCATGCTTGAGCATCCCGACGACGTTGTACGCGGCCTTGAAGCCGTGATGAAGGTGCTCGGCGTGGAAAAAGCCTATATCGCCATTGAAGCCAATAAGCCCGACGCGATTAACGCTGTGTCCAAAGCGGTGAGCGGCAAGAATATTAATGTCGACACACTGCGTGTGAAATACCCGCAGGGCGCGGAAAAACAGCTCATCTACGCGGTCACAAAAAGGCAGGTACCGTGCGGCGGCCTGCCGATGGACGTGGGCACCGTGGTTGTCAATGCGGGGTCCGTCTATCAAATCAATCTCGCGATTGAGAAAGGGCTGCCGCTTTATGAGCGCGTCGTCACCGTGACCGGCTGCGTGAACAGCCCGTCCAACCTGCTTGTGCGTCTCGGCACACCGATTTCGCACGTGATTGCGCAGGTCGGCGGCTTCTCGGGCAAGGTCGAAAAGGTGATCGCGGGCGGCCCGATGATGGGCATCACGCAGTACAATTTAAATGCCCCTGTGATGAAGGGCACCTCAGGGCTGCTGGCTCTCGACGAAAAAATGGTCAGAAGCGCGCAGGCATCGGCATGCATCCGCTGCGGCAAATGCGTAATGGTCTGCCCGATGGGTCTGCTGCCCTATCTGCTGGGTGACTACGCCGAGCATGAGCGCTTTGATGACGCGGAAAAAACGCATGTACTCGACTGTATTGAATGCGGCAGCTGCGCCTATGTGTGCCCGGCCAACCGCCATCTCGTGCAGGAAGTGCGCCTCGCGAAGTCGCACATTATGCAGAAACGCAAAAATTAATTCTTTTTATCTTATTTGGAGGTGTGTATGGACCAGTACATTATGTCCTCATCGCCGCATGTGCGCGCCAGCGAAACCACATCACGCATCATGCGCGACGTGATCATCGCGCTGCTCCCCGCGACGGCGTTCGGCGTTTATATCTTCGGTCTCAATGCGCTATGGGTGGTGCTGATCAGCGTGGCTTTCGCTGTGCTCACCGAATTGGTGCTGCAGCTGTTCATGAATAAAAAAGTCACCGTGAGTGATGGCAGCGCAGCCGTCACCGGCCTGCTGCTTGCGCTCAACCTGCCGCCGTCCGTGCCGCTTTGGATCCCGATGCTCGGTTCGGCATTTGCCATTGCGATTGTGAAACAATGCTTTGGCGGCCTTGGGCACAACTTTATCAACCCGGCGCTCGCCGCACGCGCGTTTCTGCTCGTGTCATGGCCCACGATCATGACAACATGGACGATTCCGGGAGCCGACGCGGTTTCCTCAGCGACGCCGCTCGGTGCGCTCAAAATGGGCGAAACATTATCATCATACCAAGATATGTTTATCGGCAATATCGGCGGCTGTATCGGTGAAACGAGCGCGATCGCGCTGCTCATCGGCGGGCTTTACCTGATTGCACGGCGCGTGATTGACCCGCGTATCCCGGTGGTATACATCGGCACAGTGGCGCTGTTTACATGGATTGCGGGGCCGCAGGGGCTGTTCACGGGCGACGCGCTGTACCACGTGCTCGGCGGCGGCCTGCTGCTCGGCGCGTTCTTCATGGCGACCGACTACACCACATCGCCGATGAGCGGAACCGGAAAGGTGGTTTTCGCGGTGGGCTGCGGCGTGTTGACGAGCGTCATCCGTCTGTGGGGCGGATACCCCGAGGGCGTATCGTATTCGATACTGCTTATGAACCTCGTGGTGCCGCTGCTTGACAAGGCGTTTATGCCCAAGCGGTTTGGAGGTGCGGTGAAATGAAAAACATCATCGTCATTACATTAAAGCTGCTGATCATCACCGTCGTTGCGGGCATCATACTCGGCGTGGTCAACGGCGTGACCAAGGAACCCATCGCGGAGCAGGCTTTGAAGGAAGCCAACGAGGCGCGGCAGGCGGTGTTCCCCGAAGCCTCGGATTTCAAAGAATTGGATATCGATATCCCCAACGAATATGCCATTATAAAGGAAGTTTATGAAGCGCTCGATGCGGACGGTAACCCCATCGGCATCACAGCGGCAGTCATCACCAAGGGCTACAGCTCCGGCCTCAATCTGTCGGTGGGCATCGGGGCGGACGGCTTGGTCAAAGGTGTCAAGCTCGGCAGCAATAACGAGTCGCCCGGTTTTGGTTCCAGAGCGCCCGAAGAGCTTCTGCCGCAATTCGATGCGGGAAAATCCTATAAACAACCGTTCAACGTTGTGAAACACCCTGCTGAAAGTGACAATGAGATTCAAGCCATATCGGGCGCAACGATCACATCCAAGGGTATCATCAACGCCGTGAATACGGTGGTCGAATTCTATAAGCAGATGGCGGGAGGTGCGCAATGAAAAACAAAGTAAAACCCATGGCCGTGCTCAAAAACGGCTTGTTTACCGAAAACCCGACGTTTCGGCTTGTGCTGGGCATGTGCCCCACGCTCGCGGTCACCACAGTAGCATCGAACGCCATCGGCATGGGCCTTGCGGCCACATTCGTGCTGGTCGGGTCCAACGTCGTGATATCGTTGATGCGCAACTTCATCCCGTCCAAGGTGCGTATTCCCGCTTATGTCGTCATCATTGCGGCGTTCGTCACTGTGGTGCAGCTGCTGCTCAAAGCGTTTGTGCCTGCGCTTGATAAATCGCTCGGCATTTTTATACCGCTGATCGTGGTCAACTGCATCATACTCGCGAGAGCTGAATCCTATGCATCCAAGAACGGCGTGTTTGCATCGTTGCTCGACGGCGTGGGAATCGGGCTAGGATTTACGGGCGCGATGCTGATCATCTCGAGCCTCCGGGAAATTTTCGGCAAAGGCCAGCTTTTCGGCATCTCGCTGTTCGGTGACGGTTTTCAGGGGGCGACGATTCTGAGCCTCCCGCCGGGTGGGTTCATCACGCTGGGGCTGCTGCTCGGGCTCATCAACTTCATCGGCATGAAAAGAAAAAAGAAAGGAGCGCGTTAACGAATGGAAGGGATTTCAGGCATACTGCTTCTGCTGTTAAGCTCAATACTCGTCAACAACTTCATTCTCTCGAGGTTCCTTGGCATCTGCCCGTTCCTCGGCGTATCCAAGAGAGTGGATACGGCGCTCGGCATGGGCTTCGCGGTCACGTTTGTTATGGCGCTCGCCTCAGTCATCACCTATCTCGTGCAGTATTATCTGCTGGTACCGTTCGGAATTGAATACATGCAGACGATTGCGTTCATACTTGTGATTGCGGCGCTGGTGCAGCTTGTGGAAATGGCGCTGCAAAAGCTGGTGCCCTCGCTGTATCTCGCGCTCGGCGTGTATCTGCCGCTCATCACCACCAACTGTGCGGTGCTCGGCGTGGCGATACTCAATATTAACGAAAGTTACGATCTGCTTCAGTCGCTGGTTAACGGCATCGGCGGCGCGCTCGGGTTTACACTGGCCATCGTGCTTTTCGCGGGTATCCGCGAGCGGCTCGAGCTTTCTAACATCCCCGAGCCCTTGAAGGGGTTCCCCATCGCTCTGATTTCGGCAGGGCTGATGGCCATCGCTTTCCTTGGATTTTCAGGGCTCGTATAACGGAGGTCAATAGCTATGTGGAATGAAATAATCTGGCCAGTCGCCGTGTTGGGCGGCCTTGGGCTGCTGCTTGGGCTTGGCCTTGCCATTGCAGCCAAACTGCTGGCGGTAAAGACGGATGAGAATATCGAAAAGGTGCGCGAGCTGCTGCCGGGTGCCAATTGCGGCGGCTGCGGGTTTCCGGGCTGCGACGGCCTTGCCAAGGCGCTTTGCGCGGGCGAGGCGCAGGTGAACCAGTGCAGCGCGCTCTCGTGCGAAAACTTAAACGCGATTGCGGAGCTGCTCGGCGTGGAAGCCGCGTCCGGTGAAAAAATTGTGGCCCGCGTGCTTTGCCGAGGCGACAGTGAAAACTGCGTCTCACAGTATACCTACTCGGGCATTTCGGACTGTCGCGCGGCCGCGCTGGTGGCGGGCGGCCCGAAATCGTGCGCGTTCGGCTGCGTGGGTTTGCTCACGTGCGGCAAGGTATGCCCGTTCGGCGCGATATACCTGAGTGACAAGGGCATCGCGGCGGTGGACGAAACCAAGTGCACGGGCTGCGGCAAGTGCGTGGA
>JAEZNC010000081.1 GCA_023441905.1 Bacillota bacterium
CTGCGGAGCTCGGACTTTCCTCCCATCACAACGACGGGCGACCGTTCGGCTTGCTCATATTCAATTATAACAGATAAAGTATGCGGCCGCAATTCTCACATTCGACAATCACGCCGTCTTTCTTCAATTTGGCCAAATCTCTAGACGGAAGCTCCATATTACAGCCCATGCAGCGGCCGTCCTTGAGCATGGTGACCGGCTGAGGCCGGTTCTGCTTGATTCGGTTGTAGCGTTCGAGCAGCGCAGGCTCCACCTTCGAAGACGCAAGCTCCGCCGCTTTGCGCAGTTTTTCCAGCGTATCGGAACCCGCGCGCAGCTCGTCTTCATGCTGCTTTTTCAGCGTCGCAAAATCCTTCTGTGCCTTGCTGACGCTCACAAGAATCTCTTTAAGCCGTGCTTCTGTTTCCTCCGCTTTTTTCTGAACGGAAACGGCTCTGTTTTTTTGTTTGATAATATTATCATAAGTTGTCTCGTACTCGTGAACTAGATCGCGCACAACGTTATAATCGAGTTCCTCAGGATCCATCCGCTCGTATTCGCCGATGTTCTTATGCTTCTTGTTAAGCAGCTCAATCATGCGCTCATACTGCGAATCAATCTCCAAAAGCGCATTCTGCTCCACGAGCGCCTTGTTTTCCATATCACGAAGCACAGCCTGCTGCTTTTTTAAATAATTCTGCAGCTTAATGAGCTGTTTGCGCGTTGGTGTGTTTTTGAGTTTTCTCTCGTATTCCTCGAGCTCGGCGTCTGCCCGCTGGTACTCGTACAGCAATGCCAGCTTATCCAAATAATTGATCCTCCCTGTTCAACGCATCGGTTCATCCAAATGCGTATGGTGCCTTATCGTTTTCAGCCTTCATGAGGCCTAAATCTAATTGTAACTCATTTAAGTATGATTGTAAACTCATATCTATGCGGTCTGAGAACGCGCATTCGGTATGATAGTGCCCCGCCTCAATGAGCAGCAGCCCCACCGCCGCCGCATCGATAAAATGCTGGTGCTTCGCCTCGCCCGTCACAAGCGCCTGCGCACCGGCGTTTCTTGCTGCCATGATAAAGCTGCCGCCGCTGCCGCCTGTCACCGCCACACGCGATATATTGCCGCAGTTCGCCGCAGATATTTTAACTGTCGGGACGCCGAGCGCCGTTTTCACACGGGCGATCAGTGCCTGCTTATCAAGCGCCGGCTTGAGCTTTCCCACACGCATCAGCGACTCTCCGTCGCCTGAGACGGCTGTGACATGGCTAAGCCCCAGCTTTTGTGCCAGCGCGTCGTTGATACCGCCCGCCGCGCGGTCGAACGTGGTGTGCGCGGCATAGAGAGAAATTCCGGAACGGATCAGCGCCATCAGCACCGTGTCGGTGCTGTTTTGTAAGCTTAACGCTTTCATCGGCGAAAAAATCAGCGGATGATGAACGAGCAGCATGTCACAATTTTTTTCCTTTGCTTCCTGCGCCACGGCCATCGTTGCGTCGAGCGCGATGAGCACCCGGCTCACCGTATCACTGCATCGCAGCAGCAGCCCCGAATTGTCCCAATCATAGGCCAGTTCTTTTGGTGCCGCCGTCTCCACAATGCGGACAAATTCTTCGATGGTTACAGGCATTTATTCACCTCATTATACAATTGCAGACGCGCATCGATATCTCGCAAAAGCGTTTCTTTTTTCACCGCTTCGGTGTGGAGCAATGACCCGCGTATTTTTTCCGTCTGCTTTATGCGCTGTGCGACGTAATTTTTAATATGCCTTGGCTTTTTGGCGAGCAGCACAGGCCCGAATTCCGTTTCCGCCGGCGTCAGCGGCCTGCTCTGCCGCCTGATCGCGCGGATGACCGGGTAATAGTGCCCTTTCTCATGCACGAGGTCTTCATCGTCAATGGCAAATCCGTTCAGACTGAGCCAGCCCCTTAAAACATCGGCATCCCTGTGGCAGGCCAGCACGAGTGTATCCGGCAGTTTTTCTTTTCCATGTTCCAATATCGACGTCATCAGTTCGCCGCCCATACCGGCGATCACGGCGGCATCCGCTTCACCCCGGCTGAGCACATCAAACCCGCTCCCGACACGCAGCGACACGGCGTTTTGCAGCCCCATGGATGCGGTAAGCCTGCGCGCTTTTTCGAGCGATGGTGCGCTGATATCACCGCAGACCGCAAATTTGGCCCGGCCGTTTTTCAGCAGCCACGCGGCCACCTTGCCATGGTCACAGCCGATGTCCGCCACCGTGTTTATTTGCGGCACCATTCGGACGACGGCTTGGAGCCTCTCAGAAAGCAAAATCGTTTTCCCCTCTTGCATCCTTTTTTGCATAACAGAGGCAGCCCCCGGCTGCCTCGATTTTGTCATATCATATGAATCAAAGATCAATCCAGAAAATCTCTGAGCTTTTTGCTGCGGCTCGGATGGCGCAGCTTGCGAAGCGCCTTGGCTTCAATCTGCCGGATGCGTTCTCTTGTGACCATAAACTCCTTGCCAACCTCTTCGAGCGTGCGTGCGCGTCCATCATCCAGACCAAAACGCAGCCGAAGCACCTTTTCCTCACGCGGGGTCAGCGTATCAAGCACATCCATCAGCTGCTCCTTGAGCAGCGTGAACGCTGCCGCTTCCGCAGGCGCGGGCGCGTCGTCATCGGGAATAAAATCGCCAAGGTGGCTGTCTTCCTCTTCACCGATTGGCGTTTCAAGCGATACGGGTTCCTGAGCGATCTTGATAATCTCTCTGACCTTATCTTCGCTGATATCCATTTCGCGCGCCACTTCCTCGGGCAGCGGATCGCGCCCGTATTGCTGAAGCAGCTGCCGCGATACGCGGATCAGCTTGTTGATGGTTTCCACCATGTGCACAGGAATACGAATGGTACGCGCCTGATCGGCTATCGCACGCGTAATCGCCTGACGAATCCACCAGGTGGCATACGTCGAAAATTTGTAACCCTTTGTGTAATCAAACTTTTCAACGGCCTTGATGAGCCCCAAATTCCCTTCCTGAATCAGATCGAGGAAAAGCATACCGCGGCCCACATAACGTTTGGCAATACTCACAACCAGCCTTAAATTCGCTTCGGCCAGCCTGCGCTTGGCTTCGTCGTCGCCTTCGGCCATCAGCTTGGCCAGCTGCACCTCTTCGTCGGCAGACAAAAGATTGACCTTGCCGATTTCCTTTAAGTACATCCTGACGGGATCATCGATGCTGACACCTTCCGGTATTGACAGATCGATATCGGCATCGACGTCTTCTTCTTCGTCGGTGATATCTTTTTTCAAGTTCCCCGTCAACAACGTCGATCTTCATTTCTTCGAGCGCACCCAAAAGCTTATCAAGGTTCTCAGCGTCAATTTCCGCACCGTCAAGCGCATCATTGATTTCCTTGTAGGTCAGTACACCCTTCTTTTTGCCCGATTCGATAATGTCTTTGAGTTTTTCCTCTTTATCCGTGTGAGATACAACGCTGAGCGCCTGCAATCTGGCCAGATTCTCCTTGGACAGCGTCAAATCAGCATCGGTCTGGACGGATTTGTCTTTTGATTTTTGTTTTGCTTCCGCAGGAGCCTCCTGCTTCACCTGTTTTGGTTCTGCGGTTTCAGCCTTTGTTGTGTTCGGCTGCGCCGCCGATTTTTTGTTCAAAATGCAATCACCCTATTCACTCAAACCTTTTTCAGGTTCAATTCTTTATCTACCTCACCGATTTCGGCGAGCTGTTTTCGTCTTTCCTCAGAGGATGCGCTGCGAAGCGCTTGCATGAGCGCCTCCCTTTTGTTTTCCAGCTTATGAATGCGGATTTTTGAAACGCAATCCTTCAGAAAAACGTTTGGATCGTCGGCAGCTGTTTTGACTCCCATGAGCCTTGCCGCCTCGCTGCGGTCTTCTTCGTCATCAAGCTGCGATAATACTTCGGCATATGTTGGCTGAATTCCTCTTTTTACGCTATCATATAATGCAGAAAAAATATTTTTATGCGATTTAAGCGAGAACTCATCTGCTCCGATTTCATCCGCGATATCCGCAAAATATCTGACCTGCGCCAGTGCACAAGCCAAAAACGCGCTCTGGGGGCTGTCCGCGGCTTTTTCAGTCTTATTATACCTATAATTGGCATTAGTATTCTCATTTGCGGCCTTCTTATGCATTTGCCCCAAAATCGA
>JAEZNC010000089.1 GCA_023441905.1 Bacillota bacterium
CGATACATACGAGCGTGATATGCCCGTTTTGTAAGCAATTTCGCGCTGCGTCTGAGGCCGCATCCCCCCCAATCCGTAACGCATCTCGATCACGGCCTTCTCGCGCCTCGTGAGGCACTTGCCGAGCAAGCCGTACAGCTTGCCCGTCTGTATGGAGAGCTCCGCCTGCTCCGAAACAAGATCTTCGCGCGTGCCGAGGATGTCGATCAGCGATATCTCGTTGCCCTCTTTATCCACGCCGATCGGGTCGCTCAAAGACACCTCGCATTTGATCTTCTTGCTGGACCGAAGCGCCATCAGCACTTCATTCTCAATGCATTTGGCCGCGTAGGTCGCAAGCTGCGTGCCCTTTTTTGGCAGAAACGAGTTCACAGCCTTGATGAGCCCGATTGTCCCGATCGATATCAGGTCATCATTGCTCAGTGCCGTGTTCTGGTATTTCTTGACGATATGCGCAACCAGCCGCAGGTTATGCTCCACGAGCTTATGCCGCGCGGCTTCATCGCCCTGAGCGCTCGCCTTTAAAAATGCCGCTTCTTCGTCTTTGCTGAGCGGTTTGGGGAATGTTTTTCCCGACAGATATCCCGCCAAAAACAGCAGGTCTTTAATAATACTGAAAAAATCAAACATAAAGCGCCTCCGTCATTAAGCCTTCTACATGCTTATGCGACAAAAGGCACCATATTGCTTGTTTCGCGAAGAGATATTCCGACCCGATTCTACGCCATCCGTCGGGATTGCGTCATCATATCACAAGTCTATATAGCTTGTATGTCCAATTATCATTTATAATAGACGTGAACATAACAATGTTAGGAGCCGATTCAAATGTCGGCACTGGAGTTTCGCGTTTTCCGTCACCACCGAAATCGACCTAAATAAGATTGCGCTCAAATACGGGATATCAAAGAAGTACCCGGGGAGAGCCGTTCACACTTCAGGACGGTGTCCTTTCGGAGATCATCGGCATATCTGTGAAAAACGGGCAGAACGGCATGCTTTTCTCGTTCGGCAGTATCTTGGAAAAGACGACATCCCCGCGGTTATTGCCTACATCCGCCAATTTAGCGCGGATCGGCTTCCTGATTGACAGGGTTTCACCGACGATTACGCGATGTATTTATCCAACGAAGATCAGGCGCTGACAGACGAATATGCCGTGGCAGACGAGATGGAGCCGTTTTTCTCGATCTCGTTGCCGACGTGCCGCCAAATCCGTCGCGTTTGAGCGCGTGGAAGCCCGGCTTGGCAAGATTATTGAGAATCCTCTTCTTCAAAGCACTTCTCCGGAGGTTTTCCTCCCGCAAGCTCAGATCGTTCGAAAGTGTTTTAAAGCTTGACCCCGACTTGGGCAGTGTGTAATAGGTGTGATTAAATATCAGTCCTGTTCCGAAGCGTGCCTTCCTGCGTGTTTAAAGACTTGCGGATGAAACGGCCGATCTCACGCCACGCGGCGCGGGATTCCGGTATCAGCCCGTCTGCGAGCTGAAAAACATGAAACATACCCGGCCACACTTTAAATTGTGCAAACACCCCTGCGTCAACGGCTTTTTTATAAACGGCCTCCGCATCGTCATAGAGCATCTCATATTCCCCCACATGGATCAGCATAGGCGGCAGCCCCGCGAAAGTACCGAACGCCGGCGACATATACGGATCTTTCAAATCCTTGTCCCCGGCATATTTTTTTCCTATTTCCGTCCGCTTACTGTCGTCAGGGAGCGGCATCTTTCTGCCAAACAGAGGATCCAGATGGTAACGCTGCGCATACGATTCACCGGCGCAGGTGATATCTGCCCATGGAGACATCAGCACAAGCGCTTTGAGTATGCCTTTGCCTTCATCCCTCAGCCGCATCGCAAGGGCGAGCGCGAGACCTGCGCCGCACGACTCCCCCACGGCAATCACCGATTCCGGCCGAATGCCCTTTTCCTTCGCCAGCCAGGATACGGCATGACAGGCATCGTCCAGCGCAGCCGGATATGGGTGCTCCGGCGCCACACGGTAATCGAGCGAGAGCACCGGAACATCTCCCCCGAGCCGGCCCAATTTCATCGCGAAATGCTTGAAGACAGGCAAAAATCCCAGTGTATAGCCGCCGCCGTGCAGATGCAGTATGGCGACATCGCACCTTTGGCAGTTCTTCGGAAGCAGAAACCACGCGCGCGTTTCGGGCAGGCTGATCTCCTCCAGCGTCCAGTCACGAGGCGCGCACCACTTGGTGCGCGTCATTTTCTCATACTTTTTTCCCACCGCGAGAATATCGCTGCCAGTGGCCCTCACACCGGCAGCGATAAATTCACGCAGCAGCGTGCCCCGCAAGGAGGCATGGCCGCGTTGCTGCTTCATCATATATCAACTCCTTGCCATCAGCGCATTCCCCGCGTTATTTTCCCGCGGCTTTTTGCTCTGTGCCGAACACTTGAATGTCTTTAGGATACGTTAAATACGCCACATTGCTGAAATCGACATTCTGGTCGATGGTATCGAGTATAGCTCCTATCGTTATGGCAGGGTTATCCACACCCGCCATAACGGCCTGCGTCATCAGGCTGTGAAACTCGCGAATTCTCTGAGCCTTGATCGTGTGCTTTTGGTATTCGTGATAGCAACGCAGCGCGCCGGTCGCGTCGGCATCCATCATGGTGAGATAATGAATAGACGAAGAAGCCCCGTTGCAGTACCATTTTGTCCGAAGCGGCGTGCCATCCTTAAGAATGAGCTTAATCGGCTGAAACGTGAAAACCAGGGTATGCCAGCCCGTAAAATAGCCCTTCCTGCCGTAGGCCTTCGCCTCCATATCGATCATCTCAACCGTGCCGAATTCTGCGTGCCGGTACTGGCGCATCTGGTAGCTGTAAATCTCCTGACAAGCCTGCTCAAATGTTTTTTCTTCATCGAATATGGTGCGGAAAGTGGATGAATGAACACGAGATCCGCCGGTGCGCTTTTCCTCCAGCGTACCGCGCCGAGCGTTGGTAATATACATGCCAATATCTTTTTGCCGGTTGTTGAGTTTGGAGAGCGCCGTACGCACACCGAACATAAACACAGCCTGCATGGAAATGTGCTGCTGGTCGCAGAACGCCTGTATTTTTTCAACATCCTCCTTGGGCACGAAGAGCACTTCATGGCGCCCGGCTGTCCGCAGACTGATTGTTTTTGCGTACCCAAGCGTTGGGTCTTTCTTTTTCTTCCGGTATGCTTCGAGCAGTGCCGGGCCGTTGGTATGAGACAGCAGTGCCGGCTCGCGGCCGGAGAATTCGTTTTGCCAGAACTCTCTGTCCTTTTGCTCCTGCGCCGAACCGACATACTCAAGGTCTTTTTTCAGCAGCGATTCCAGCGAGTTAAGCGGCTTAGGCATTGGTGTGCCGTTTTTAAGCGCATCATACACCTCCATCACATACTGAAGGAAGACGCATATGCCCCAGGAGTCGAGGATCAGGTGGCTGACGCCGAAATAAATACCGTCATATCCGTTCCAGGAGCGAACCAGAAACACGCGTGTCATCCGTTTGTTAAAGATTCTGATGGGTTTCTTCGCGTAACGGTGCAGACATTTGTCCATGCCTTCTTCCGTTTGTCCGGTAAAATCCAGCATTTGAATATCGGGTTTCTCATTTTCGGTAAAGTACTGCTGAATCTTTCGGCCGACTTTGGTGATACGCAGGCGAAACGCATCGTTTTGTTCATACGCGAGCTCAATGGCCGCTTTGAGCACCTCAAAGTCGAGCTTTTTCTCGACAAGCGTTAGCGTAAAAATATTGTTGATCTGCTTGTGAACCGTAAACGACTGGCTGAAGAGCAGCAGCTTCTGTCCCGGTGTCAGGTCGTAATACTTGATTTCATTCATTTTCTATTCCTCCTGTAACCTTTCTATTCTACAGATTTTAATGACTCTACCATGGGTATTTTTTTGAGCCGCCTGTTCATAAACAGGCTAACCAGCTGAGCAAAGGCCAGCGTGATCAAAAGTGCATATCCGAAGCTCACATCCTTTATATAATTGCCGAACATGATGCCGTCCTGCTCGATGGAAACCATGATGAACCGATGAAGCAATATGCCAAGACCAAGGCCAACCAGCGCCCCGACAAATGTCAGCAGAAGATTTTCTCTAAACACATAGGAATATACCTCTCTGTTGAAAAAACCGAGCACCTTCACCGTGGCAATTTCCCGCAGCCGTTCACCAATGTTGATATTTGTGAGGTTATAAAGCACGATGAAAGCGAGCAGCCCCGCGCAGACGATAATCACCACGACGATGCTGTTGAGGCTCTTCACCGTATTGGCAAAGTTGTCGGCGATCGTTGAATAGAACGAGACGGACGCGACGTTGCTGCTGCTGATCAGCGCGGACGCGAGCGCGTTCTCCGCATCCGCGGAATCGCCCGTCAAACGGATCATCAGGCTGTTGGCCTTGGGGCTCAGGCGGTAAGTCTCTTTATAGTACGCGTCTGTCATGTAGATATAATGGAATATGTAGTTCTCGGTAATGGCCGATACCCTCACCTTTTTAACGGCACCGTCGCCGTTATCGAGCTCAAACGCATCGCCCACACCCACGCCCAGTTGTTTGGACAGCTTTTCGGTGATGACGACACCATCATCCGTCAGCGGTATCGGCTGCTGCGAGCCCCTGCCGCGCAATGTGATGAAATCTTTCATTCGATCGGCGTCACCCACAACAATCAGCGAGGACGACAACTCACGCGTTATATTTCGGCACGTCGCGTTGAGCTCCGTGTCAGGCATATAGGAATCAACCGTGGCATCGTTTTTTAAGATATCCTCCACCTCGGCCTTGCCCTCGTCGGCCGTGCCGGGCACATAGCGCAGACTCAGGTCGTACTTGAAAATTTCGTTAAACTGCTTACTTACCACCTGACTGATGGAGTTATTAAGCCCGAAGCCCGCGAGCAGCAGTGCCGTACACCCCGCGATACCGATGATTGTCATGAAGAAACGCTTCTTATATCTGAATATATTGCGGGCCGTGACCTTTTGGGAAAAGCTGAGCCGCTTCCACAGGAACCTGATGCGTTCCATTAAAATGATTTTGCCGGCTTTGGGGGATTTGGGCCGCATCAGCAGCGACGGCGTTTCCTTAAGCTCCTTATTGCAGGCCACATACGTTGTCACCGTGGTGACCGCCATGCCCATAATAATGCTGATGACGATCAGCGGAACTTGCTCGATATACTCAAGCGGCGGCATCGTGTATTTCATGAGCCACGACTGGTAAACCACCTTGGGGAATATATACATGCCTACGGCACACCCCGCCACCGCGCCCAAAGCGCTTGCGAGGGCCGCATAAATCACATATTTCGTCGCGACCGCACGGTCGCCGTACCCTAGCGCTTTGTATGTGCCGATGTTGATACGCTGTTCGGCCACCATGCGCGTCATGGTGGTGAGGCATACGAGCGCCGCCACAAGGAAGAAAAATGCCGGAAATACATTGGCGATGGATTCGACCGACTTTGTTGTCGCCTCAAAATCCGCAAAGCTCACTTGTGAATGGCGGTCGAGCACATACCACTGTGCATTGTTGATTTTCTCTATTTCATTCTCAGCCCGGATGATCTTATCCATGCCTTCATCGAGTTTTGCCTGTCCTTCCGCGCGTTTTACTTCGAGCTCTTTCTTACCCTGCTCATATTTCACCTTGCCATCGGCAAGGTCTTTCTCTGCCTGCGCAAATTTTGCGTTGGCCGTCCTTTTCGCGGCAGCGAGCTTGCCCTCAGCACTGCGGATTTTCGCGCGGTTGGCCTGAAGGTCCGCATTCGCATCGTCAAGCTGTTGCTTCGCGTTGGTCACCGAGCTTTGGCCGAGGTTGTTGAGCCCGTTTATGGTTCCGAGGCCCTGGTCCGTGAGCCCCAGCAGTTCATCATATTCGCCGACCAAGCCCGCAAGACTCTCGCGTTCCTGATCGGAAATATTCGGATCATCAAGCTGATGCAAAAGGTCGGCCCGGTTTGATTCCGCGTCCGAGCGCACGCCGTTTAAATCGCCTGTGATGTTATTGAGTGTTTCAAGATCGTCGCCGTTCTCCGCCATGGTCGAGTCGTACTGGGCTTTGGCTTTCGCATAATCGGCTTCACCGTCGGCCAGCTGTTTCTTGGCTTCATTAATTTGCTGCTGCGCCATCCTTGTCTGTGCGGCAAAGCTCTCCTTTTCTTTGGTCAGATTCGCTTCTCCTTCCACAAGATCCATCTGCGCCTGATTCAGTTCAGCCTCGCCCTTGGCGATTTCATCCTCGTATTTTTTCTTTCCTTTTTCATATTCAGCCTTCGCATCATCGAGCTGTTTGACGGCTTCCCCCTTCACTTCGGCGAGCCTGATGCTGCTTCTGTCCACACCAAGGTTATCGAGCGCGACTGTCACATTTTCCACCAAATCGTCGTATGGTGCCGAATAGGTATTGAGCGGCTTCGCGCCCTTCACCGTAACCAAGGCTTCCGTATAACAGGGATAAATAAAGTCCTCCTCCGGAATCATCAAAAAAGTGGTGACTTTTCCGTTGCCAACTTCTGTAGACCCTTTGTCGTATGTGAGGTAATACGGCGTGATGACCTTGCCGACGATAGTAAATTCATCGGTTTTCAGCGTATCCTCAGTGATTGGCTTTTCTTTACCTGAATTCACATGAATCGTATCTCCGATATCGAGCCCGAGCTGCAGATATGAGGAATCCTCCAGAAGGCATTCACCTGATTTTTCGGGATACCGGCCCTGCGTCACTTCCACCTGATTCAGCGTGTTTTCATCACGCTGCGTCGGCAGACTGTGCAGCCGAAACACTGTTTCCATCGAATTCTGCGTGCTGACCACGTCGGCAAAATAGCCGGCTTGCACCTTCTGCACACCCGGCACGTTTTCGATGGCGCCGATATCGTCCTGAGTCAGACCGAGCGTGGACATGATACGCACATCCATCATGTTATATCTGTCAAAATACTGATCGGCTGTGTGGCGCATATCGGGCGCAGTAGCCCGGATGCCCGCAAAAAACGCCACACTCACAAGAACAATGGCAAATATCGAAACAAACCGCGTCCACGAATTGCGGATTTCCCGAAGCAGATCCTTAAAAACTACGCCTTTCATATTACCACTCGATCCTCTCCACATCAGCCGGATGATCGTTGACAGTCATCGCGTCGACCCTGCCGCTTTTCACCTTGATCACGCGGTCTCCGATGGCTGTGAGCGCGAGGTTATGGCTGATGACGATCACGGTTGTTCCGGTGCGTTTGCATGTTTCCTGCAGGAGCTTGAGAATGGATTTGCTCGTCACATAATCGAGAGCGCCGGTGGGTTCGTCGCACAGCAGCAGCTTTGGGTTTTTGGCAAGCGCTCTCGCGATGGCCACGCGCTGCTGCTCGCCACCCGACAGCTGCGAGGGGAAGTTGTTTTTCCGGTTTTCCAGCCCCACATCGGCAATCACCTGATGGATGTCGAGCGGCTTTCGGCTCACCTGCGCCGCCAGCTCGACGTTTTCCAGTGCCGTCAGATTTTGCACCAGATTATAAAACTGGAACACAAAGCCCACATCGTATCGGCGATATGTGATCAGCTGGCTGCGGTTATAGCGGCTGATATTTTCATTATCCACAATGATGGTCCCCGACGTCTGACTGTCCATTCCGCCTAGGATGTTGAGAATGGTGCTTTTGCCCGCACCGCTTGCGCCCGTGATGACCACAAATTCTCCTTTGTTAATCACAAAGTCCACGCCGGCGAGCGCCTCAATCTCAACTTCCCCCATACGGTAAATTTTCCGCACGTTTTTAAACTGGATAAAACCCGTTGTTTCCGCAGCGTCGAAAACTTCCTCTTCGGCTGCAGACGTTCTTGCACTAGACATATCATTGACCTCCATATTTTTTATCCTCAGATTCGCACAGACTGACCGCTGCGCCGGTAGCAGACTGAAGTGATGAATCTTTTGTTTTCAAAGAGTAAAAACTGATAATCGGATTGTGTCTCGCAAACAATTCTCTGATCCGTCAATTTGAATATGATGTCTTTGAGCGGATAGGACAGCCCGTTTCCCATGGCTTTCACACAGCTCTCTTTCAGCGTCCAGTAAATGAAAAACCGTCTCTCGGGGTCTGACGCGTTTTCAATGTCTTCACGCTCGGCCCTGCTGCACGCCCTTTTGACGGCATATCGGGAAAATGGGCGGATTCTTTCCACGTCAATACCGACAGGTACGTCGCTGAGCACACAGACGGCCAATCCGCTGCAATGGCTGATATTGAACTCAATGCCGGGGTAATCGCGCAAATAGGGCTTACCCCATTCGTTGCGGATAACGCAAAGCCGCGATATGTCAAGCTGCTTTTCATAGAACAGCCCGTACGCTAAAAGCCATTGGCCGTACCGGTGCTGATCCCGAAAACCGCCCGTCGTATCGTTGAAATAATAACGATAGATCATTGCATCTTGATTTTCAGATAATCGGACAACTCTCCCACCGTCTGCAAATTTCTGATTTCGATATCGGGAATCTCGATACCCAACTCATCTTCAATATTGCCGACAATACTGACGCAGTCATACGAGTTCATATGCAGATCAAGAATCAAGTGCGTATTGTCGCTTAAATCGCTTTCATCCACATCCACATACTCAAGTATTTTTTTGCACACATAGCTCGTCATTGGTAATTCTCCTTTTCATTTCCGCCTGTCGTTTTATTTTTTTAGTGGTCGTTTTTTCAAACTCCCGGTCAACAATTTGGACATCACTGATGCGTTTGTGCACCGGCAGTGAGCTGTTCACCCTGCGTATATCCTGATCGAGCCTCTGGCCGATGTTGTCGATGGGATTCATTGAAAGATACGCAGAATCAAGGAACACATCCGCCGCGATGATTTCGCCGTCTTCTCTCTTTTTTGCGTAAACCATCACTTCCTTCACGTATGGAATGGCGCTCACAGTTTCTTCAAGCTCCTCCGGGCTCACATTCTTGCCGTTCGGGAGTATAATGAGGTTTTTCTTACGCCCTGTGATATATAGAAAATTGTCTTTGCTCAAATGTCCAAGGTCGCCTGTGCGGAAATACCCGTCCTGCGTAAACACTTCTTTGGTATTTTCTTCATCCTTATAATAACCAAGCATCACAATATCGCCCGCAATCTGTATCTCGCCGTTGCCGCTTTTGTCCGGATCCGCAATTCTGACCTGACATCCCGGAAGAACGCGGCCGACTGTCCCCTTCTTCTTCCATGCAGATGCGTTTGTGGATATGACAGGCGCACATTCGGTGATGCCGTATCCGTTAATGATATTGATGCCGATTTCGTCGTATCTTTTAATGAGGTCTGTCCTTAAAGGCGCTCCGCCGCATACGATCTGCTCAAGATTTCCGCCGAACTTATTGAGTATGGGCTTAAAAAACAATTTCCGTTTGTCGATACCGAACTTGCGCAGAAGATTGCTGAATTTGATGCCGTAGTTAAGCTGCCTTTCGAGATTGTTTTTCTTTGTTTCCTGCCAGATCTGCTTGTACATCACCTCAAGAAAAAGCGGCACCATGAGGCTCATGCCGGGCTTGAAAAGCGCAATATTCTTCATAAGGTGCTTGAGGCTGTCGTTAAAACACAGTGTATTGCCTGTGTAGAGTATGCCGAGTATATGGCAGGTGCTCTCGAACGAATGGTGAATGGGCAGCACCGAAAAGCTCACCGATGTGACCTTGATATAATGCATAAAGCCGTATAAATCAGCCATGAAGTTTTTATGCGAAAGCATCACGCCCTTGTTGGGCCCGGTGGTTCCCGATGTGAACAGAATCTCGCACATGGCCTGTGAATCAATTTCTTTATTAGCGTAGGTGTTGTTGCCGATATGCAGCAGCTTTCTGCCCTTCTCGATCAGCGTATGCAAATCGTATGATGCCGTGTGAGGCCCGGAGGGATTCATGACAATGACGGATTTGATTTTCGGGCAACGGCCCAATATCTCATTAACCAGCGGTAAATATGTTTCCGAGCAGACAATCGCATCGGCATCGCTTTTTTTGAGCAGCATGGCAATATCGTCTTTAAGCAGTTCTTTATCCAGCGGCACCACCACGCCCACGCCGCAAACCACTGTTAAATAGGTTAATATCCACGCATATGAACTCTCGGACAAAATGGCAATATGATACCCATCCATGCCCAAATCCAGCAGCTTTGTACCGAGCGCAAGCCGGTCTTGTTCGAGCTGTGAAAAGGTATATTCTAAAATACGGTTATTGGACGCAATTTCTTTGAATGCCGTCTTTTCGGCAAACAGGTTGGAGGCGCGAATTGTGAGCTCACGCATATCATTGAGCTTTTGAGGATGCAGGTTTTTATATCCCATGGATTTTGTTCTCCCAGCGTAAAGTTGAATATTCCTTTTAGCCCCTATGCTCAAACAAAACCCAAAATCAATGACTGTTTTTAACGATTGAACGCTTCTCTTTTATTCCCTATTTCATAATAGATGATTGGATATCAAAGTCAATGACATAATATGTATTAAAATATGTTTAAATGTTCCTTTTTGATGAAACGGATTGTCAGGCTGGTGTTTATGGAATTTGCTGTCTGTTGCGGCTCATTTGATAGTAAATGAGCATGAATATGTCCGGTTTAGAGAGCCTTGGTGTCAGTCATATATGGTTAATCGTTAATCTAAAAATATAAATGTCATCACGCAGAAAAAGGCAGGTTCAAATTTCCGAAAGAGGGGGCACGGCAATAGTTTTTTTGACACTCCGACCTCCTCTTTGATAAAGAAGGCTTTTTCAACATCACTGAATGTCGGGTTTTCTGTCTATCCTTTTGTTAATACCTTCCCTGAAAGCACAAGCCTTTTGAACCCCGGTATTACCGCGGCGTATACCGACGGCATCAATAGATATAAAATAAGCGCCGGATTATCAGACCCGGCGCTGACCTGTCAGCAGTTCGTAAACGGGCGTCTATTGTGCCCGAAGAAAAGTGAAATGGAAATCGCAAGTAATTTGATGGCGCCTCTTATTCCGAAGTCAGCAAAAGGCTCTTTTCCGTCTCGATATCAAACAGATGGACAAAATCTCCGGGTATCATAAAGTTCACATAGTTGGCTCTTCCGGACTCAAACTGTGAGCTGTTCAAATCCGTCACCTGAACGCGAATCACAATATCCCTTTCGTCCACGGCCAAATGCAGGTAGATTTCACTGCCCATCATCTCCGACACATCCACCTTGGCTTTCACAATGCTGTTTCCGTCCTCGGTTGTGAGCACCATGTGCTCGGGACGTATGCCAAGCAATACCTTGCCCGGGGTCTGATTGTTCTTTTTCAGTATCTTCTGCTTATCCGAAGGCAGCGCAATTTCCGCACCCGCTACGCGCACCACATAATCGCTGCCCGAGAGTGTCACCTCCGCCGAGAAAAAGTTCATCTGCGGTGTGCCGATAAAACCGGCAACGAATTTGTTTGCCGGGCGGTTAAACACATCCTGCGAGGTGCCGATCTGCTGGATGAAGCCGTCCTTCATGATCACAATCCGGTCGCCCAGCGTCATCGCTTCCACCTGATCGTGCGTCACATAGATAAATGTGGTGTCGATGCGCTCACGCAGTTTGATCAGCTCGGCACGCATTTGGTTGCGAAGCTTCGCATCAAGGTTGGAGAGCGGTTCATCCATGAGGAACACCTTGGGTTCGCGCACAATGGCGCGCCCGATGGCCACGCGCTGCCGCTGACCACCCGAAAGAGCTTTGGGCTTGCGTTTCAAAAGTTCTGTAATACCGAGTATCTCAGCCGCTTGTTTAACCTTCCTGTCAATCTCGTCCTTCTTCTCCTTGCGCAGCTTAAGCGCAAAAGTAAGGTTCTCATACACCGTCATATGCGGATAAAGTGCGTAGTTTTGAAAAACCATCGCAATATCACGGTCTTTAGGCGGCACCGCATTGACAAGACGATCGTCTATATAAAGCTCGCCTTCCGAAATTTCCTCAAGCCCCGCCACCATACGAAGCGTGGTCGATTTGCCGCACCCCGAAGGGCCGACGAGTACGACGAATTCCTTGTCGGCGATGTCAAGATTGAAGCTGTCCACCGCGACGACACTCTTGTCGTAGATCTTTTTGATGTTCTTTAATGTGACTTTTGCCATACTTTTAGCTTTGCCGCGCACAGCATTCGCTCCTGTGCGGCTCACCGCCGACCGTTTGATAGCGTACGACAGTATTACAGCAGGCCTCCACACTGCTGCACCGCAAGCCGATGCGGACGATTCATGCCTCCTTTTTTCAGCGTGCATAAAACGGTATAAGTGGAGCCGCCCCATGCCGCATTTTTGATTGTTTAATAAACCGCTTCACCTCTCGGATGCTATGCTTACAACCCCACTCGTCATTGCTTTATAAAGCAACACATGATGTTGTCCGACAACCACGGACGGCTTCGATGACAGCATGAATAAAAGTCATGCCGCTTTCCGTTTATTTTAGTGCGAATCGCGCTTGACGAATTCGATTTTGTCGCATGAAGCCTGTGCTTAAGCTTCATAGATAAACGCTTATATAATAAAGATTTCTGTCAGCCGAATGAAGCTTTTCCGATACTTGCGCTTCTTTAATTGGGATGGCTTTCGACGTCAGGCACACTCTTGCTAAATTCGGAATAGCTGATTCCCGTATATTTTTTAAAACAGCGGCCGAAATAATTAGGGTCGGGAATCCCCACCGCGTTTGCTGTATAGAACATCTTTTCATTATCCTTAGCCAGCTGCATGGCCTTTTTCATGCGGCAATCCGTTAAATGCTCAATAAACGAGCTTCCGATTTCCGTTTTAAAACGCCTGCTTAAGTAGCTCGGATTAAATCCGAATGTCTGGGCGATCGATGTGAGATTGAGGCTCGAATCTGTATAGTGTTCTTCCACAAAGCGCGCAATCCGGCGGATGGCTGACGGCTCAATCTCGCGCCCGTCATCCGGTTCTTTGGACGGTTCCTCTACCGACTGGACAACTTTTTTGAGCAATTCATAAATCTCCGAGCGGACGATTGGCTTTAATATATACCCGCACACAGGCAGGCCAATACATTGGCGCGCGTATTCGAATTCGTCAAAAGCCGTTAACACAATAATCTTGAGATTCGGATAGCGGCTGACGGCAAGCTTCGCAAATTCAATGCCGCCCATAAACGGCATGCAAATATCCACAAATACGATGTGGGGCCTGATATCGTCTATCTTGTTGATTGCCTCAATACCGCTGCCCGCTTCTCCCACGACCTCTAGATCGAGAGATTTCCAGTTGATAGACTTTTTGAGCAGCAGGCGAGTGGGTTCCTCGTCATCGATAAGCATCACTCTAAACATATTGCCCTAAGCCTCCTTTACTTCTCCCTGGGAATGATAATTTCAATCTCTGTGTATTCGCCCGGTTCACTGCGTATTTGAATCACTTCATGATAGTTGCAATAGTAGCGGATGCGCTCTATCGTTCCTTTGAGACCAAAGCCGGATAATTCGTCTTCTCCGCCGAAGGGGCACCCCGTGAGAATTTCCGAGATCTGTTCCTGCGTCATACCCACGCCCGTGTCGTACACGATGATATGAACCGCGCCGTCCTTTTCAAAGGCGCTGATACGGATAATCCCTTTCTCACCCTTGAGCCTCACGCCGTGGTAAAGGCTGTTTTCAACGAGCGGCTGCAGAATAAGCTTAGGTATCAGCGTGCCGAGCACATTGTCGTCGACGATATATTCATCATCAAAAGCGTCTCCATACCGCAGCTTCTGCAGCGCCAGATAGTCTTTAATAATCAGTATCTCGCTGCGCAGCGGGATTTCTCGGCTGCCTTTGCTTAAAAAATTCCGGTAAAAGCTTCCGAGCGTCTCGAGCGCATCATGAACGCTCGGCGCGTCACTCTGCAGCGCCATATAGCTGATGGTCTCGAGCGAATTGTAGAGAAAATGCGGCTTGATCTGCTCCTGCAGCGTACGCATTTCGGCTTTCCGTATGCTGTTTTCCTTTTCAATGAGCTCGGCAATCAAATGATTGATATGCACGATCATGCTGTTATAGCTGTCCGCGAGATTTCGTATTTCGTTGTTGGGCAGCGACAGCTTAATTTCATGCAGATCTCCGTCCGTCCTCGTGCTCGTCATGGTTTCTGCAAGCAGGTCAATCGGGCGGGCGATATTGCTCGATATAAAAGCGCCGCTCGCAAAAACAGATAACACGACCGCCGTAATCAGCGTGATGACGAGCAGTATGGTTTCGCTGGACTGTATCGACGCGGCCGTCACCACCGTCTTGCTGATTTGCACAATGGGCAAATCCGGCGTGCTGTAAGAGCTCAGTATCACTCTGCTGCCTGCCGTATCCACCTCTTTCCATTGAAAGCCTCTGTTGACATCCTCGGCGTTGAACTGGCCCTTTAAGTCTTCGTCACCCCAAAGGTAGCTGCCGTTTTTATCAAAAAAGCAAATCCGGCTGCCGGGGCTTAGGTCCTTTGCGGCCGTGTACAGCACATTAGGGTTCAAATTAATGACCAGCAAACCGATTTCCTTTTGAGTTTCGATATCATAAATCAGGCGCATCATCGATATAAGCGGGATGCCGCTGCGTTTGGTGAAAGCTCCGCGTCCGTTGATGCTGAGAATCACGCCCCCTTTGGCACTTAACAACGGCTGGCGCCAGCCGTCCTCTTTGATGAGCTTGTTCTGGACATCGATCAGCCCTGAACCGGTTCTGACAAACCGGTCGTCGAGACGGAAAACATAGACCGAATCCA
>JAEZNC010000091.1 GCA_023441905.1 Bacillota bacterium
GTCACCCACCTTCACCACCTGCACATACACCGTGGCCGTGCTTGCAGTGGCAATATCCATCGCGGCACTGAAGACTGTCCAGCCCGCCGGGTTAAAATCTGTGTCATAGGATGGTTTGCCCGCGGTATCGTCTGCCGCTGTCGTCTTGTAGTAATACGTTACGCCGGGTTCCGCCGTCTGAGGCGCAAGCGTCACCTTTCCGGCACCGGATGATACAGATACACTCAGGTCGCTGTGTTTTATCACATAACCGCCCGAGATTGCGGCACCGTTGTTGGTCAATGTGGCCTTTTTGTGCACTAAAATCGCAGGCAGGGTTGACCCCGCAGGCGCTGTGACAGAACCGTTGATAAGCGTCACCGCAGCGGAATTAGCCACCAAGATGACGCTGGGGCCTGCCCCTGTCATTGTTCCCGTAAAGTTGTTTATTGTTGTACAGTTGTCGAGGGTGAGCGTGCCATTATTCGCCCATATCACATATCCGCTTTCATTACTCGTTTCAATCTTCACGGTATCAAAGGTTGCAGTCCCGGAATTTACAAGAACGGTCTTCCCTTTCTTCTGCCGGAGCTCACCGCCCGTCATAGAGACGGTGCCGTGATTCGTCACCGTCGGTGAGCCTTCCGCGCCTTCAATCACAGCGCCTCCCTGCACAGTCAGCGTTGATCCGCTAAATACAAAAATATCATTGTACGTGGTAATGTTGCCCGGCCCCTGTATGGTCACCGAAACCGAAGGGACCTGGGGTAGAATCACTCTATTAAAATCACCTGTAGCAAAATCGATTGTTTGTCCGTTCAGATCCAGCGTTATCGATTTGTTAATCATGATATGTGCGGTCAGCGTGATGGTGCCGCTCGCTGTGAACTTGATGGTGTCTCCGTTGTTGGCATGGTCGATTGCATTGTTCAATCCGATTTCAGATAATGCGTAAGTGCTGCCGCCCACTTCCAAAACGGTTGCCGCTTTCGCCGTCGCCGGGAGCCATGTCAGTATCAGTGCCGCTGTCAGCAGCAGCGCCAGTAATCTCTTTTTCATCGATTGTTCCTCTCTGTTACTTTATTTATCACTCTGAATCAAAGTATCCTTTTATATGTTCTGTGCCGGGCATAGAAATGCTTTCACTCTTGCTGAGGATTAATTCGTCTCGTTTTTGATAGATAACAATCCAAAGACCTCCGTACGGGGCATCCTCGCAAAAATTCATTAATATTGTATAAATCATACCGATTATAACAAAACTGTATTCCTTAACATTAAATTCGGTGTGAATTGTCGATTTTTCGGCGTGAAATGTCGTTATTCCGGGTGCGAAATGAATCTATGCGTCTAGTAGAAATAAATACAGGCGACTGTTCGCACCGTCGCCTGTATGATTTCTTGTAATATGTTACTTTTTCTTATCCCTGCACAGCGTTGATGCTTTCTTCAACCTCGGAAACCGTCACCTTCAACCCTTCAACGTATTTGTTTGCAGCTTCGATTTGAGCGCTTATCGTTTCGATCAATTCATCAATTTTCTCAGCTGTGTATGAATCCTTGTTTTCGTTAAAAGCGTCTACGATCTCGTCTTTCTGGACAGATAGCTCATCCATCTGTGCCGCAATCTGAAAATAGGTTTCCTCAAAAGACTCAATCTCGTTGTGCTGAACATAACCGGCCAGTACATCCACCTGTGCCTGCGCGTCCGCAATGACATCTCCGTACTGTGATACCAGGCCATCAAGCTCTTTCAATTTGCTCGCATTCGCATTGCCGCAAGCAGCTAAACCTAGCTCAAGCGCCATAACCAAAACAACTGCCAGCATTAAACCACAAACTCTTTTCATCAATAGACTCCTCTGTTGTTAATGATTCCGATGCGGTATCTGGATTAAGCGTGTGATCTATGGGTTAGCTGTTCTGCAGTGCCGCATCAACAAAAGATTATACAGAAACCAAACCAATAATGAGCCAGCTGAGTGCGAAAAGATATTTTCAGGGAGTGAAATGTTATAAGCGATAATATAAATTGATAATCTTGAGAATCACTGGTAGAATAAATGTATACTCGTTGTAATAAGGAAAGAGGGCCAATGATTCGGCTGGCAGTATGCGATGATGACGTGCAGTGCCTTAATGGCACAAAAAAAATGATCGAAGAATGGTCAGGGCATCATCAAATTCGCATTCAAATAAAATGCTTTGACAACGGGGATTCATTGATCAAAAGCATTGCGCCAGCGCATTTTGATATCATCTTTCTTGATATCATGATGCCGCTTTTGAATGGAATGGACACCGCGCGTGAGATCCGGCAGCTCGATAAAGCTGTCAAAATCGTTTTTTTAACTTCTTCGCCGGAATTCGCGTTGGAATCCTATGCAGTCAAGGCCAGCGGGTACCTCTTAAAGCCGGTACAATTCGAACAGTTATCAGAAGTTCTCGCCGATTGCACCCTCGCTCTTAATGAGGAACCGAAAAATCTGCTGCTGAAAAGTGCCTGCGGGTATCACAAAATCTACCTCCGTGAAATTGAATATATCGAAGCGCAGAACAAACAGGTGGCGTTCTTTCTGAATTCCTGCCCGCCGCTGATAAGCACCGAACCGTTTTACAGCTTTGAAAACAGGCTTTTGGCGCAGGACGGATTTTTTAAGTGCCACAGGAGTTATATTGTATCCATGCCTTATGTCCATTCCTTTACTCTGTGTGATATCACAATGAAATCCGGTTGCCAATTACCTATAGCCAGAGGAATCGGCAAAGCGTTTCAAGACGCATATTTTTCATTCATGTTCCGTGATTAAGGAGGGCTTAACTTGCTGCAAACCATTCTCGGCGGTATCAATTTCAGTGTTCTCCTGTTTTTTGGGATATATGTATCCGCTGCTTTTCTCAGCATCAATCTCAACAAGAAAAACAGCTGGGTATTGTTCTTTTTTGGCGTCGCAAGCTTCGGGCTTCAAATGCTCATCCATGCTCTATTTGGCATGCGTTATGCCGAGATGTTTTATCCGCTGATGACCCATTTGCCGCTGCTGCTGCTCTTTGTGCTTTATTTCAAGCAGAAGGCGCTTCCCGGGCTTTTTTCCATTCTATCAGCCTATCTATGCTGTCAGGTCAGCAAATGGTTTGGCTTAATCGTGTTCTCCATCAGCCAAGAGCTTTGGGCCATGTACGCTGCCAGAATCATTCTCACCATACCGATCTTGTATACTATTATTCGGTATGCGTCAAAGTCGCTGCACGTGATACTGACCAAATCAGCAAAAACGCTTTTAATATTCGGCATACTTCCGGCCATTTACTATCTTTTTGATTACGCCGGGACTGTTTATACCAAGCTGCTTTACAGCGGTTCAAAAGTGGTTTTAGAATTCCTGCCGTTTATGCTGTGCGTGGCGTATCTCTTTTTCTGTGTGATCTATTTTAAAGAATATGAGGAAAAATGCTTAGCGGAACAGCAGAGAAAGCTGATTGAGATTCAAACAACGCAGTCTTTAAAAGAAATTGAAGAGATCAAGCGCTCCAAATATGAGGTCTCACTGATCCGCCATGATATGCGGCATTTTTTAAGCAATGTTTCCGCCATGATTGAAGGTGCGGACTATGACAAAGCACGGGATTATATACAAAAAGTTATAAAGCTCACCGACCAGACGGCGCTGAAAACATTCTGTGAGAATGAAACCGTCAACATGATTCTTTCTTCCTATGCAGGCCGAATGGCCGACAGGAACATCCGGTTTGACGCGGCTGTGGCCATACCGGCACAGCTGCCCTGCTCGGAGCTTGAGTTTACGTCTATTCTCTCCAACGGGCTGGAAAACGCCATGAATGCCGTTTCCGAGCTGGAAGAGGCGTTGAGGGTCGTCCAACTTAAGCTGTTTTTAAAAAACGGCAAGCTGCTGCTGTCCATACACAATGCGTATGACAAAGCGCCCGTATTTGCGAACGGCCTGCCGGTTACCCATACGGCCGGGCATGGCCTCGGAACGCAGAGCATTCAATACATGACAGAGAAGCTGAACGGCAACTGCCAGTTTGCGGCGGAGGACGGCCTATTCACGCTGCGCGTGGTGCTATAAAAGAAAAAAAGAGGCAACCCTTTGAAAGTCTGTTCAGTCATTCACTCGGATTCTTGATTATCAGCAGGGTAAGAGATATAATCTGGAAGCGGCTGAGAAGATAAGCTGCAAAAGAAAGAAGGAAAACCTATGATTTTATTGGATGAAGTTAAAAATATCCGAGCCGGTGCCAAAATAACTGTGGTGCTTTCAGACGGGACTACGCTGACGGGGGAGTTTGAAACCTACACGTCGGCCATCGATAACGACCCCGCGATGGCGAGCATCGATTTAAAGACAGCCGAGGGGATATACGAACTTTACGAAAATGAGATCAAGGCAATCACGTTGCTTTAAAGCGCGTTGGCAGCGGCGTATTGACCGCCGCCATAGTCACTGCATAAAGAGAAAGCAAAGGCCTGC
The DNA here is from genome assembly GCA_023441905.1 of Bacillota bacterium. GTDB lineage: Bacteria > Bacillota > Clostridia > Christensenellales > SZUA-584 > SZUA-584. The sequence goes on from JAEZNC010000091.1 coordinate 4,473, forward strand.
CACCCGCTGTGTACAGATGACAAGCCCTCCTGGACTGCTTAAAAGCACCTCAGTGACATCCTTTATTTTAAGGATGTCAGATCATTCAAGGGAAACGGCGGCGCCGACAACGGCTTTACCGCAATGGACAGCAGCAGCATCGGATTGTCATCCGCCGCCACCCGATTCGAGCTCAAACCGCCGCACAATTGGCACCTGTGAATCACGGCCCATTCCCCTCCCTTTCGTACCCAAACGCTGACCGGCTCCATGACCCCGCCGCAAAGTGAAGCTCTGTCACCCGGCCTAATATCCACATGCACGCTGGATAAACACTTGGGGCAATGGTTGCGGTGCTGACTGCCGGCTCCCTCCGGCACAACCAGTTCTCCGCACGTCTTGCATACAAAGCTCTCTGCGCATGCCGTATGCCGGTAATCAACCCTCGGCATGGGTCTCTCTATACCTTTAGACTCCGGCGCGATCTGTGCCATTGCTTTGTAAGCATCGTAGCGTTCTCTTGTGATACGATTGGCTCTAAGCGCTTCAATCACATTGCACCCCTCCTCATAAACATGGGTACAGCTGCGAAAACGGCATCCCGATATCAAACCGGCGATTTCAGGAAACACGAGGCAACGTTCATTCTCCGTAATGCGCTGCAGCGAATAGCTTCGAAAGCCCGGTGTATCAATCAATCGGGTGCCCTCGGGGCCAACATGCAGCACACTTGCATGCGTGCTTTGCACCTTTTCTTCTTTGGCTGTGTCTGCGTTTAAGTTGTTTAAAATCCCACGGATCACAGTCGTTTTGCCGCATCCCCTGTCTCCTGTCACAACCGTGGTTTTACTCTTCACCATTTGAATCAGTTCTTCATTGATTTTATGGGAAGCACCAAAATAGACGGCGTCGGCTGCATCGCGATACAGAGCCAGCTTAATTTCAAGCAGACGCGTGGCGCTCTCGCCGATAAGATCTTTTTTGCTGACAAACAGACCCACTCCGATGCCTGCCCGTTTGGCCGCGATGATAGCCGCCTCAAAGTATCCGGCTTGATTGATGAGATAATCCGCGCTCACAATGGCCAGCAGAAACTGCACATTCGCCGCAATCAGTATGTCTTCAGCGGGTGCGCGTCGGTCTCCCCGGTACAATGCCGTTTTTCTCGGCAATACCCTAATAAGTTTATATTGCTCGTTACCGGCAAGCCCCACCTCAACCTCGTCCCCCACAGCCAGCGCGTTTCTGTGTGACATCAGTGCCCCCGGAATCAGGCACGGCATGATTTTATCTGCAATGACGATTTGGCATTGCTTATTTGTTATATTGGCAACAACAGCCTGAAAAGTATGCGTTTGATTCAAGGCCGTTTTGTTGTGTTTGTTCTTATTGCTGTTCAATTTGGTTAACCTCCAAGTATTGTCCGTAAACTCAAAACATGCAGAAGAGCACTGTCAGCCACGCACAAAAAAACCACAGAGCAACACATTGCCTGCGGTTAGGAAAACCAAACTGTATAGCTATAAAAACGGAAATGTTAAGCTATGTTCAAGTATCCCGAGAGGCTGTATGCCGACAGTACGCCATATGCAATTGCCATATGAACTTTTCTCGCCGACACAAATCTCACCTCTCTTATAATAAATCTTTGGCTTATAATACCATTAGCAAAGTCTGCTGTCAATATTCATCCAATACGGACTTTAATGAACCAAATAGAATAGTTTATATAATCGTAAATTTAAATGGAAAATAGCAGCGCTTTTTAATACACTGCCATTCCCCCATCATCTAAATTATTTCGTTTCAGATCCAGTTTCTTCTTTTTCAGCAAAATGATAATCAGCAACGCAATCAGAATGATCGCAAAAACAGCGCCGCCAATCCACAGGAGAACCGTGCCGACACCTTGAGTATCTCTTGATTGCGGCTTGTTCAAGCCCGTGACTGCGATATTTTTTCGCCGCTCTGATCCGGAGTCAGCTTAACCTCGCGTGATTGTTGGCTGCCGTAGCTGTTTATCTATTGAATTATTTGCGTCGAATCGTTTAATGCAATTACATGTTGAGCAAAAGGGCCGTAGAATGATAAACCAATACAATACCGATTATCCAAATAACAGTCGGCGCTAAAATGTTTGACCATTTTGTGATTGCTCTTTTAATGACACGATAGATGTTATCAAACTTATCTTGTGCTTTCATATAGATAAAATAAAGAACAGCCAACGGCAAGGTATAAATGGTATTGTAGATGACAAGAATAACCGTCAATTCTAAAAAAGTCAGTTGGTGGTTTAGTAAAATTGCCAAAAATGCAAAATACGGCAGCGCCGTTGCCAGTTCTGAAATTGTTGCGCCAACACCCATGGCAATGAGGGCAATAGGCGATACCGATTTTATTTTGCTTGCCGCTTCTTTTTCATCATCATCGGCAGCAGCAGTTTCCCCTTGCTTTATTGCCTGCACTTGTTTTTTCAATGTGCTAAGTTTTTTATTCTGTATGACAAAGGCTCCCCCGATAAGAAAAGCAATGCCGATAATAAGTTCAGCCACAAACAAATAGTACCCGTGACTTTCCACGATACCCGAAAAAAAGTTATCGATAAAAGCCACAAGTCCGAAGTATGCTAAAAATCCTCCGATAAGGTTTGTAATGCCCGTAGGCAAGATAAAATACCATATATCTTTTGGCTTCTTAACCATGCCTTGCAGAATGAATTGCTGCGTTATTGCAATCGGATTGAGGCTATCCGCAGCACTTGTTAAAATAGTTGGAAGTAGTAAGCTCCACATTGTTCTTTGTCCTCCTCATGTTTTGCTATTGCCTGGGGCAAAAAAACAAGCCCAAGAGTCGTTATTAATTACTCCTGGGCTTTTCTCCCACCGTGTACATAATCCAAAGATTATGCGTTTTCTCTCGGACCAGACCAACTGCAAGAGTTGCGGAACCCTAGAAAACTAAAGCAATATAAAATTTTGCATACAATAGCACGATTTTTGCGGTTTGTCAACATCGCTGCTTCAATGGCAGCATAAATTGATAAGTTTAGCCAGACATAGTTCTGGTTGAGAATCTTAACAACCCAAGCCAGTCAGAAGAGCTGAAGGTATAAATCTTAAGGCGCATCCATGCCATTATAACCGAAACAATCAATCAAAGCTGCCAGGCAAAGGCATAGGCGGATATCGAAAGATCTGCGGCAGCGTTGTTTATTCAACACTCTGATAGACTGCAATGTGATCGGAGACTCAACAGTCGGCAAGTCTGCGGTTCTAAAAACCAGACAATTATCGGCAACCTGATAAACTATTTCGGGCTGATTGACGGCGTTGGCCAGAAGATTTGGAACAATGTCAGCCGAAGCGAAAGAATGCCCTGTCCATACGGCGTTATTTCACCGCCCGAGCATTAAACCCGTCTTTCATCCGCTAAAATGTCATATTGGTATTCATCAACCTCCATCGCAAGACCGCATGCGTCTTTGATCGCGATCGGCTCACGACTTTATCCCTTTCTCATAATGGTATGTTGCCATGTTTCTTAGCCGGCCTGTTTTCCCTTTTGCTGGCGAGCATAGCCAGCGCATTAACAATCCTGATTCTTGTGGTGGACGGCTCTATGACATCATCGACATAACCCCTGGC